>CAMJGB010000016.1 GCA_946405115.1 uncultured Clostridia bacterium
ATCTGTGGAAGAAGCACTCTCATCGGGTATGCATTCCTCCAGTTCTTCGATCATGAGAGGAACTTCACCAGCTCCCCTCTTTGCAGCGTGGAGACTGTCGTAACGGTCAAGCGAGAGATTACGCGTAATCTTCGCAAGAAAAGCCTGAAAAGCGGTAGGTCTTGTGGGAGGAATGATATTCCAGGCCTTAAGATATGTATCGCTCTCACACTCCTCGGCATCCTCCATACTCTTCAGTATTCCGAAGGCGATGCTTCGAAGCAGCCTGCCGTATTTGCCGGACGTCTCAGTGATCGCACGTTCGTCACGGGCAAAATACAAGTCGATGATAAGCTGATCTTCCATGAATCAAATATCCCTTTTAAGATTACTGATACCATTATAGCATCCTCCTTCATCCATTAAGACGGAGAAAGATGCCGTCAGGTCACAATGATTTGCTTGAATTTACAAGAAAGCGTTAACGGTCTTCTCTGTAGTAGTTAACTCCGATTGCAGTAGGAGCGTTGGACTTATTGGTCTTACGGCTTCTTACGGAATTAACGATGAGAACGAGAAGCGTTACTGCAAAAGGCAATGCAGAGAATACCTGTGCAGGAACCTTCGAGAGCCATCCGAATGTATTGGGGAAAGTAGTCGCGATCGGCATGTTGTAAACACGAAGTGTGTTGAAGAAGCCGAATACGAACGTACCTACGATGGCATGTGTAGTAGACCAGTTCGCGAAGATAACAAGTGCGATCGCGATCCAGCCGTAACCGTTGATCCAGCAGTTGCTTCCTTCGAATGTACCGCCCATGTTAAGTCCCATGTAAAGGCCGCCGATACCCATGATGCCGGAACCTGCCATTATGTGAAGGTACTTGTACTTAACAAGATCCACTCCGAGAGAGTCAGCGGCACCCGGATTCTCACCGATGGCACGAAGCCTTAAGCCGATCGAAGTCTTTTCGAAGTAGAGCCAGATAAGGACAGCGACAATAACTGCAAAGTAAACGAGTATGTTATGTGAGAAGAAAGCCTTGCCTATGACGGGGATCGCGGACAAGCCCGGGATCTCGATGTCGGCAAAGCCGCTTACGAGTCTTGTGCACTCTCTGTAGACGGGCCAGTTCGCACCGAGGCCGTTACCTACGAAGAAGTAAACGGCAACGCCGATGGTAGTTATGGTAAGACCCGTAACGTTCTGGTTAGCCTGAAGTGTAATCGTAAATATGCAGAAGATCGCACCTACCAAAGCTGCAGTGATAAAGCTTACAAGAACAGCAACGGGAAGCGAGTCTGCCTTGCATCCTGCGAGGAAGCCGAAGATGGCACCGACAGCCATGGTTCCCTCTACGCCGAGGTTAAGTGAGCCTGACTTCTCGACCATGATCTCTCCGCATGTAGCATAAAGAAGCGGGATGCTGTAGATGACGATGTTAAACAGGAACAGTGTAAGTACTTCAAGCATCTTTCTTATCCCCCGTTCTTACGATCTTAAAGTTACTGAAGAAACCTGCAGCAAGGATGGAGAACATGAACAGTCCCTGCATAAGGTCAGCGAAGTTGTGGTCGATCTGAGAGTAGGAAGCCGAAGCTGCTTGACATCCGTACTGAAGCACGGAGATAAGAAGGCTTACGACTCCGATAACGGGAACAGAAAGTCTCGACAGCCATGCTACGATGACACCCGTCCATCCGACATTATTCGTGATATCAGTGGAAATCGTTCCTGAAGCCGCTGCAGTAAATGCACCTGCAAGGCCGATGAAAGCTGCAGAGAGGAAGATTGTCCTTAATGTGATCCTATAGACATTCATGCCGGCATACTTAGCTGTATTAACGCTGTCACCTACAACGGAGATCTCATATCCCTGCTTTGTGCGCTTGAGATAGAAGTAGACGATGACTGCGATCACGATTGCTGCGGGAACCGTATAAAGGAGCTTGAAGTTGCCGAACTTGATTCCATCCATGATGGCATTCTCAGGGAACTTCGCGAATACGGGACGCTCGGAATCAGTTCTCAAGAAGAAATTCCAGTCAGCCTTAGTCTCGCCGAAGTACTTGATTACATAGAGCATGATGTAATTGATCATAAGCGTAACAAGTGTCTCATTCGTATTGAACTTAACCTTAAGGTGCGCGGTAACAAGACCGATCATACCTGCTGATACGAATGCTGCGAGGCACATAAGCACAATAACAACGAAGCCCGGAAGCGTGTCGCCTAACTTAAATGCAACGATGGCTGCAAAGAGTGCGCCTGTGATGAACTCACCCTCGCCTCCGATGTTCCAGAATCGCATCTTAAATGCCAAAGAAAGAGCAAGCGAAGTTATGAGCAAAGGAACGAATAACTTAAGAAGTCCCTCTACGCTCTTGCCGGGATAATAGTTGCCTATAAGTCCTATCGTAAGCATGTCACGATAGTAAGCAAACGGATTAATATCAAGTGAGGTAAGGAAGATGCCTCCGACGACAAACGATATCGCGATTCCGATAACGTAAAGGAGGATCTTATTTACGAGTTTCGTCTCTTTCCTTCTGATGATCTTCAATCTCATGATTCAGCCCCCTCACTCATATCGGCAGCTTCTTCCCACTCTTCAGCAGTGAAGGCAGAATCACTTGCAATACCGGCGGGCTTATCAACCTTAACGTTCGTAAGGTCGAGTGCACCGGTCATCATAAGTCCGAGCTCCTCTTTCTTAACCTTAGAAGCGTGTACGACACCCTGCAGCTTTCCGTGACACATAACCATGATCTTGTCACAAAGCGCCATCATGACATCGATGTCCTCACCGATGAAGAGAACGCCTACACCCTTCGTCTTCTGTTCGTTCAAAATATCGTAGATCATGTAAGAGGAATGAATATCGAGACCTCTTACGGGATATGCTGTTATGAGCACGTTAGGATCAGACTTGATCTCACGGCCGAGAAGAACCTTCTGTACGTTACCGCCTGAAAGTCTTCTTACGGGAGTATCTACGGAAGGAGTAGCGATCTGGAGCATATCGACGATCTTCTTCGCCTCATCTCTTGCTCTCTTTCTGTCTACGAAGAGCCCCTTGTCATTTGTGTAATCCTTGAGGATGACGTTATCTGCAACAGACAAAGACGGAGCAAGTCCCATGCCAAGTCTGTCCTCAGGAATAAAGCTCATGGCAATTCCCTGGGCTGCGATCTTCTTCGCATTCATGCCGACGAGATTACGTCCCTTGTGAATTATCTTTCCTGACTTGATCTTACGAAGGCCTGCGATGGCTTCACAAAGCTCCTTCTGTCCGCTTCCTGCGATACCTGCAACGCCCAAGATCTCGCCGCCTCTTATGTAGAAGTTCATGTTATCTACAGCCAGGGCACCTTCGTCACTTTCGACACAAAGATCTCTTACCTCGAGCAAGGGCTCTGTCTTCTCGATGACGGAGCGCTCGATGTTAAGATTCATCTTACGTCCTACCATAAGTTCCGTAAGTTTCATTTTGGTGGTCGTTGCCGACTCGACTGTATCTATGTATTCACCCTTACGAAGAACTGCAACTCTGTCGGAAATCTCCATGACTTCGTTGAGCTTATGGGTGATGATTATTATGGAATGTCCGCTTTCCTTCATCTTTCTGCATACGTCGAAAAGCTTCTTCGTTTCCTGAACAGTAAGCACTGCCGTAGGCTCATCGAGGATTATTACCTTCGCGCCGTAGCACAGTACCTTGATTATTTCCAAAGTTTGTTTCTCCGAGACGGACATGTTCGCGACGATCTTTGTGGGATCGATCTCGAATCCGAACTTGGATGCTATTTCTTCTATCTCCTTATTGCGGTCTTTCTTGAGAAGGAAACCGCTGCCCTTCTTACCTATCCAAATGTTGTCTGCGGCTGTAAAGCGCTCAACCAGCTTAAAGTGCTGATGTACCATTCCGATTCCGAGCTTACCTGCATCATCAGGGGATGAAATGACAACTTTCTTTCCGTCTATAAAAATAGAACCGCTGTCGGGCGTATAAATGCCCGACAGCATGTTCATAAGGGTGGTTTTGCCCGAACCGTTCTCTCCAAGCAGGGCGAGGATCTCGCCCTTTTTAAGATTCAGGTTAATGTTTTTGTTCGCAACAACAGGGCCGAAGCTCTTGGAAATGCCTTTGAGTTCTATCGCGTACTCTGATGCTGCCATGGTTAAACCTCGTTAATTAAGACTCAGCTACAACGCCTTCTACGTAGTAGTTCATGGAACCCTGGATGACACCGTCATCAACAGAAGCGCCGCCGGCTGCTACGATCTCGTTACCCTCGTTATCAACAAGAGCCTGAGGAACAAGATCACATGTTACGGAACCAGCCTCACCGGAGAAGGACAAAGCTGTACCGGAGAATACATCCCACTCACCGGAAACCATGAGGTCTCTTGCAAGAGCGATTGCCTCAGCTGCCTCAGGAGCATTGTTGTCTGTAAGAGGAGCGATGTCAACCATACCCTCTGTAAGACCACCATAGTAGTTACCGCCGATATTTGTGAAGAACTCGGAAGCAGAAGACTCATTCATTGCAGTCTCGATAGCAAGCTGATAGAAAACGTCCCAGTTCCATACAGGAGCTGTAAGGTGAGCATTAGGAGCCTCAACGGACATGTCAGAGTTGTATCCGCATCCGTATACGCCCTGCTCCTCAGCAACTACCTGAGGCTGAGCGGAGTCACAGTGCTGAGCGATAACGCCGCAGCCGTATGTTGTGATGAGAACCTCAGCAGCCTGACGCTCAAGCTCCTGATCGCCCCATGTGGAGATCTCGTCTACGTGAATTACTGCATCGGGGTTAACTGCTCTTGCACCCATTGCGAAAGCATTGATACCGGAACATGTCTCAGCGTACTCAGTACCCCAAGCGGATACGTAACCGATATCGTTGTTGCCGATCTCAAGTGACTTGTAACCTGCAGCGATACCTGCGAGGTAACGAGCCTGATAGATACGTCCGAAGTAGTTATTGAAGTTAGTGTCGTTTGAAAGATAACCTGTAGCGTGGCAGAACACGATGTCAGGATACTCTTCAGCAGCCTCAGCAAAAGCGTTGATGTAACCGAAGCTGATACCAAAGATGATGTCACATCCCTGACCTGCGAGCTGCTCGATAGCTGTTCTTACCTGCTCGTCATCCTCAGGTACGTTATCGATGATCTTAAGGTTTGTATCTGTGGAGAGACCGATATTCTCCATAGCTGTTACGATGCCGTGATGATGTGCATAGGTATAACCTGCAGTATCATTCTGGCTGTTAATGTAGATTGCACCAACGATGAAATCGCTGTCAGCAGATCCGCCTGCCTGTGAGCCGCTCTCAGAAGTAGCTGTTCCGCATCCTGTGAGGACTGCAGCACACATTACTACTGATGCGATGAGCACAGAAAGTAACTTTTTCATAAATGCCTCCAAAACAATGTTCTTATATGTACAGCAAATACATATCGGTCATAAAGAGACGGTATCAGCTTCTGAATACGAGCTTACCGTCTTCCATCGAATCAATAATGGCGAGAGACTCAACTCTTATGCCTTCCTCACGAAGAAGATCTCCGCCACCCTGGAAGCCCTTCTCAATAGCTATGAGAGCTCCTGCAAGCTTGGCATTCGCATCATCAACTATATGAATGAGTCCGTTCAAGGCATTTCCCTTGGCAAGGAAATCATCGCAGACGAGAACAACGTCATCAGGCTTGATGTAATCCTTACTTACAACGATATCGAATGTCTTCTGGTGAGTGAATGAATAAACAGATGCCTTGTAAATGTCACCTGAAACATTGAGAGCTCCGTGCTTCTTCGCGAATACCATAGGTACATGGAGCTGCTGTGCAACTGCGAAGGCAATGGCGATTCCTGATGCCTCTACAGTCAAAACCTTTGTGATTCCTGCATCCTTAAAGAGTCGGGCACCTTCTTCGCCCATCTTCGTCATGAACTCTGTATCGATCTGCTGATTCAGGAAGCTTCCGACCTTAAGAATGTTACCGGGGAAAACTTCACCTTCATTAACGATTTTCTCTTCGAGCGCTTTCACGGGAATCACCTCTCTCAATGAAAATACCCTGTAATTGTAGATTGCAGGGTATTTCATGTCAACGAATATTTCTTACAATTTTAACCTGATTATTCTTCTGTTTTTTGCTCTTGTGTACTCTCTTCAGGCGTTTCATCAGAAGTTTCCTCATTGACTTCGGCAATTGCAGCCTTGGCCTTCTTAGCTTCTTTCTCAGCCTTCTCATTCTCGGCCTTGATCTTAGCTTCCTTCTCTGCGAGTTCAGCCTTCTTCTGCTCGAGCATCTCGTCAGCTTTCTCGAGGTCACCCTCCGCATCAAAGATAGCTTCGAACTCAGGACCGTCAACCTTGTACTTCTCGATGAGTCTCTTGGAAAGACCTTCTACAGTAGCTCTCTTCTCCTCGAGAATGCGCTTTGTATCCTCGTAGCACTCTGTGATGATCCTCTGTACTTCCTTATCGATCTCGTAAGCAGTTGAATCGGAATAGCTCTGAACCTGACCGAAGGACTGTCCTACGAACACTTCCTGGTTCTCGTCACCGAATACCATGTTCCTGAACTTAGGAGACAAGCCGTAACGCTTAACCATCGCAGTAGCGATCCTGTTACAAGACTGAAGATCAGATGCGGCGCCTGTGGATACCTCACCAAGGAAGATCTCCTCAGCAGCACGTCCGCCCAAAGACATTCTGATGTTGTCGAGAAGCATCTTCTCTGTGTAGTAATCAAGATCCTCTACCGGCTTATAAGCAGTAAAGCCGCCAGCCTGACCTGCAGGAATAATCGTAACACGGTCAACCTTCTCAATATCAGAAGTAGCACGAAGCACAACTGCATGACCTGCCTCGTGATAAGCAGTAAGTCTCTTAACCTTATCCGTGAGTCTCTTGGAATTCTTCTCAGGTCCCATCATTACACGGAATGTGGCATCGTTGATCTCAAGAGGAGTAATCTCCTTCTTATTGCGTCTTGCAGAAAGAAGTGCAGCCTCATTAAGGAGGTTTGCAAGATCAGCTCCTGTGAAGCCTACTGTTGAAAGAGCAACTTCTCTTAAAGAAACAGTAGATGCGATCGGCTTACCCTTCGCATGGATTTTAAGAATAGCCTCACGCTCATCAACATCCGGAGGATTAACCATGATTCTTCTGTCGAATCTTCCGGGTCTTAGCAAAGCGGGGTCAAGAACGTCTACACGGTTAGTAGCCGCGATGACGATGACATTCGTATTTGCATCAAAACCGTCCATCTCTACGAGGATCTGGTTCAATGTCTGCTCACGCTCATCCTGACCGCCTCCGAGACCTGCGCCTCTCTTACGGCCGACGGCATCGATCTCATCAATGAAGATAACTGCGGGAGCAGCCTTCTTGGCATCAGAGAAAAGGCTTCTTACACGGGAAGCACCGACACCGACGAGCATCTCAACGAAGTCAGAACCTGAGATATAGAAGAACGGGCAGCTGGCCTCGCCTGCTACGGCTCTTGCAAGCAAAGTCTTACCGGTACCCGGAAGTCCGTGGAGAAGAACACCCTTAGGGATCTTCGCACCAAGCTCCTTGTACTTCTTCGGGAACTTAAGGAAGTCAACGACTTCGGAAAGCTCTTCCTTCTCCTCTACAGAACCTGCAACATCAGAAAACTTAACCTTGATGTCGTTAGGACTTGTAAGTCTCGCTCTGTTATTACCGAAGGAGAAAACACTGTTTCCGTCCTTAGTCTGTCTGTTCAGGTTAACGAAGATGACTACGGCAAGGATACCGAGACCGATTATGGACAATGCATTGAGGATCATCGTCCAGTCGATAGGCTCTGTGTAGTTATAAGTATCGATGAGTCCTTCGCTCTTGTACTCTTCGAGCTTAGAGATAAGGTCATCTACGTATTCATAAGGAACATTCTGTCTTGCTGTCTGCTCGGAACCCTGAAGATCCTTATATGTGATCGTAACCGTTGTACCGTTTACATCTACATCAGTTACATCGTAGTCACGGTTCTCAATTATCTCTACTACATCTGAAAGTGTTGTCTGCTCTGCTGCTCCGCCCCTGTTGTTGAACATAAGGCTGGAGAAGATCAACAGCAATGCGATCAGCACCACATAGAAAATCGCTGCTGAGCCGAACTTCGGCGATCTGTTCACCGGCGGCTTCGGTGCATTGTTCTGATCATTATTGCTCATCCTTTATCCTCACTATCTTTACATCTTTAAACTGACGATACTTACCGTCATAATCCAGGCCGTAACCCACAATGAACTCATCCGGAATGGTAAAACAGTTATAATCCGGAACAAGGTCATTAACTCTTCGAGACGGCTTATCAAATGCGGTACATATCTTTATAGACTTGGGATTTCTCATCAAAAGCATCTCGCGAAGTTTCTTCAAAGTTCTGCCCGTATCAATAATATCTTCAACAATAAGGACGTTCTTGCCCGATATATCGGTGCTTATGTCCTTCTTGAATATGAAGTTGCCCGTAGACTTGTCTCCCTCGTAGCTTGATACCTGGAGGAAATCAACTGTCTCTACGGGAACCGTAAGTGCTCTTGCAAGATCAGCAGTAAAAATGAATGCTCCAGTGAGAACTCCGACAACGACGACTGATTCGCCCTCGTAGTCACTGCTTATCTGCTTAGCAACCTCATCAACCTTCTGTGCTATCTCCTCAGCGGAGATCATAAGATCAAACTCAGCCAAAACTCTCTCCCTTAACCGACTATATCTAACTTAATAAGCTTCTCCTTATAGCTAAGGGGCGACTTATTAAGCCATGCTTCTCTTGACTTCGAAGACACAAAGCCTTCTGAATGTCCTATTCCCGGAATCCACAAAAGCCTTCCCTCCGCACTTACGGCGATGAGGTGACTTCTTGCATCCCTCGGAACCTTCATGTCCGACAATAGTTTCTTAATGTCGGCCTTATGCGGACTTCCCGCCTTCTGAAAGGTCCCTTCACATGGAATCACACCGATATCAAGGACTTCCTCGGGGCAAATCCACGAACACATATTATATACTATACCCTCGCTATTCTCAACGACAGAGGCCCTTACAAGCACCTTTGAACCGGGTAATTCATACGTCTTAGGCCCGTCTTCTATATCTTTCATACTGATATGAAGCGAGAAATCATCAGGAACTGCCGGGAATCCAATATATGTAGAAATCGCGCAGGCAAGCTTAGTTACCCCATCTTTCTCACAGAACCCGAGATAACCTTCAACCGACATAGCACGCCTGCCGAATGAAAGGTCCGCATAGTGCGTTCCGCCTTGGATCCTGATAAGCTCGGACACGATATCCACGTGCTTCGACTCAAAATCCGTAAGGTTACCGAATACCTCTTCCCAATAAAGCCTGATGACACGAGTCCTGATGGCCTCATGAAGATCCTTTATATCAGCAATCCTTATGAACTTTACGTCTCCTGACTTAACAAGGCACTCCTTATAACGATTCCCTGCCACTTGCTGAAGATAGTCTCCGTCTATGGATAAAAGCCTGTAAGTGTCGCTTATCGCATCTTTGGGATCCTTAACGGAAGCTTCCGCTATCTTCGGGAAAATATCATTCCTCCACTTGTTTCTCGTATAGTCAGTCTCAAGGTTGGTCTCATCCGTTGCATACTCTATTTTGCCGTCATCAAGGTACTTCACGATCTCATCCTTGGTAACACCCATAAGCGGACGGATGACACTATCATTCGAGGACATCGCGGTAAGACCGTCGAGGCCCGATCCTCTGAACAGGTTCATCATGAAAGTCTCGGCAAGGTCGTCCGAATGATGGGCGGTCGCGATCTTAACTTCACTTCTTCTTATATTAAGTTCCCCGGAAGCTTTGACGGCAGCCTCATCGAAAGCCTTATACCTTAAGATCCTTCCGGTATCCTCAAGTCCTCTTCCCAACTTCGCTGCTTCTTCTTTCACATCGAAGCTGTACTTTACGAAAGGCACATTAAGCTTCCCGCAAAGCTTTGAAGACAGTTCCTCATCTAAGTTCGCAGTATCCCTTAAACCGTGGTTTACATGAACGGCGTAAAGCTTCGGGAAACCTTCCACTTCATCCCTTAATCTTGCAAGCACGGTTACAAGCGCCACTGAATCGGGGCCTCCTGAAAGTCCCGCTACAATACACGAAACACCGACAAGCAAACCCTTGCCGGTGCAATAATCGTAGACTTTATTGATGAATTCAGACTGAGCCATCAAAAACCTTCCGGAAGATCATCGTGGACTTCGTCGCTGAAGAACTCTTCATTAGCACTCATATCCGGTACGTCTTCCTCATACCCTGTATCCATGGGCACATCATCTTCGGACGGGAACGGAGGCTCATCCGCTTCTTCGAACTTGTAATCCGCAGATGACTGGTCTGCAGGTGCAGTTCTTGTATAAGCATTCTCCATCGGATCCTTGGGATCGTCTTTCCTGTTTGGTTCGAAGAACAATGTCTTCGCACCATACCACTTAACATAAGCAGTATCAGTCTCACCGTGTCTGTTCTTGGCTACGATGAGCTGAGCATCTTCGATCTTCGGCTTCTCGGCCGCATCCTTCTTCTTCGTGTAGTAAGAAGGTCTGTGAATGAAGATTACGCAGTCGGCATCCTGCTCGATCGCACCTGAATCTCTAAGGTCAGCAAGACCCGGAATATGATCGGTATCCTCTCTGTTCTCAGTACCTCTGTTGAGCTGTGAAAGTGCAATAACCGGAACTTCGAGCTCTTTTGCAAGGACCTTAAGGCTTCGGCTGATGTCGGAGATTTCCTGCTGTCTTGAACTTGCCGCTCTTCCGGGCATTGTAAGAAGCTGGAGGTAGTCGATGATGACCAATCCGATCTGACCTTTAGACTGAAGTTCCTTACACTTCGTCATGATGTCCATAGGATTGGTATTCGTCTTCTCATCAATGTAGATGGGCATCGATGAGATACGGCCTAATGTCTCGGTAAGATCAGCGAGTTCTTCATGAGTGATATTGGCACGCTCAATCGACTTATAGTTAGTCTGGGACTGCGAAGCAAGAATACGGTTCGCAAGCTCACTCTTAGACATTTCAAGTGAGAAGATAGCCACCTTCTTCGAATAGAACTTGGCAACATTAGTCGCGATATTAAGAACGAGTGCCGTCTTACCCATACCAGGTCTTGCGGCAATGATATTAACAGTACCGGGCTTAAATCCGCCTGTAATCTGATCAAGATAGGAGAATCCCGTCTTAACGGCCTTACGCTCACCGTTACCGAATGAAGCTTCCCTTAGATCTGCGATATTCCTCTTTAAGATCGTGCCCAATGTCTCGAATCCGGTCTCATCATCCTTGACCTTGAGATTATTGAGCTGGGATACACCCATATCGACAATGTCATTAACTGAACCTTCACGCTTGATCGCTCTTTTCTGAAGATCCGTGAGTGTGGCAATGAGCTTTCTTGACTGAGCATTCTTCAATACGACTTCAACGTAACTGTCAAGCGCCGACATAACACAGTTGTTATTGGCTACGTTAAAGACATAATTATCTCCGCCCGCCTTATCGAGCTTGCCGTCAGAAGTAAGCTTCTCACAGACTGTGAATCGGTTAACGGTAGAGTTCTCGAGATAAAGATTACTGATGGCATCAAAGATCAAGCCGTGCTTGGGGTCGACAAAATCGCCCGCCACCAAAGCTTTCATGACGGAACTCTCGAGAGCCTCCTTGTTCCTCATGCAAAGGGCAAGGACGTTCTTCTCGGCTTCTAACGCATTTAAGGAAGGAGTCTGTTCTCCTCCTGCGAGATTGTCATTAAGATCCCTCTCAGACATTAAAGAGCCTCAACGTTGATGTTGATCTCACAGGAAACCTTGGGGTGAAGCTTTATTCTTACACCGAAAGTTCCAACCATCTTGATCGCAGTATCGATTACGACCTGCTTCTTCTCGATATCGTAACCGTTCTTCTTGAGAACATCGGAAACATCTGCATTAGTAACGGCACCGTAGAGCTTTCCGCCCTCGCCGCTCTTCATCTTGAGAGTAAATGACTTACCGCCCAAATCCTTCTTAAGATCCTCAGCAGCCTGCAAAGCACGCTTCTCGTGCTCGGCACGTGCGCCCTGCTTAAGCTTTACTTCGTTCAGGTTAGCAGCTGATGATTCCTTGGCAAGCTTCTTCTTAAGAAGAAAATTTCTGCCGTAACCGTCACTAACTTCTACTACCTGACCTTCCTTACCTACTCCCTTAACATCCTGTAAAAGAATGACTTTCATAAGTTCCTCCAGTGTTTCCTATATTCGAATCCTAATCTTTTTACAATAAAAATCGGGCACCCTTCGGATGCCCGATAATTATATACTATCCAACAGGACTTTTCTATCAGCCTGCATCGTAAGGAAGAAGAGCAACCTGGCGAGCACGCTTGATAGCTGTTGTGAGCTCTCTCTGGTGCTTAGCGCAAGTTCCTGTCATTCTTCTGGGGAGGATCTTACCTCTCTCAGAGATGTACTTACCAAGACGAGCTGTATCGAGGAAATCGATCTGCTCAACCTTCTCAGCACAGAATGCACATGTCTTTCTTCTGTTTCTTCTGGGTCTCATGGGCGCGCCGCCGAAATCACGAGACTTGTTCTCTCTCTGGTTGTTCTCAGCCATTTTTCTTTCTCCTTAAAAACTGATGTTTCCCGTATCATTGTCGATAGGGAACGGAAGATCCAATTCGTCATCAGAACTTACGAAAGTCGTATCATCAGGGACATCAGGAACTATCTGCTTGTTAGGGGCTACAGGAGCCTGAGCAGCTGTTCCGCCCATAGGAGCCTGATCATAAGATGCGGGTCTGGAATAGTTATTGTTGTTGTAACCGTTGTTAGCAGGACGGGCACCGTTAGCATTGCCGGCTCCGGAATTAGCGGAATCAACAAACTCTGCCTCATCTACAACTACATCGGTAACATAACGCTTCTGACCGCTCTGATCATCGTATGATCTGGTCTGGATACTTCCTACTACTGCAATCTTGGAACCCTTATGGAAATAAGAGCTGATGAAGTTAGCAGTCTGTCTCCACGCTACGCAGCTGATAAAATCAGCCTGGCGCTGACCGTTCTGATCCTTGAATTTCCTGTCAACTGCAAGTGTGAATCTGCACACAGTTACCTGTGAAGCAGTATTCTTAACTTCAGGATCTTTTGTAAGTCTTCCGATTAAAATTACTTTGTTCATGTTCTTTCCTCCGTGATCGGGATTTTACTCACCGACGCGGACAATCAAGAAACGAAGAACGCCTGATGTAATCTTAAGAACACGCTCGATCTCTCTGGGGAACTCAACAGGTGCTGTGAAAGTAACCTTATAGTATGTTCCTTCCTTAGCATCGTTGATCTCGTAAGCAAGCTTCTTTGTTCCGAGATTGTCGAGAGCATCAACTGTTCCAACCTTAGCGATCTTAGACTGGATGTTCTCGATAAGAGCGTTAACAGCCTCTTCACCGGCAGCAGGGTTAAGAACTACAACCAACTGATACTGATTTGCCATAGATATTCACCTCCTTATGGACATTAGGTCCGGTATCTTCGTACCGAACAAGGATTGTGCGCTAAAAGCGCGATTGTGAGAATATCACATCTAAAGCTGTTAAGTCAAGTTTCTTCAAGTGTCTAATCGTAATACTCAATAATCTCGCGTCAATTCAAAAATCGTTTTGAGTTCATTATAGACACCCAAATATCATTTGTCTATGATTTTCAAACATTTGTTTTGTTACATTTTCAGCAGAAGCGTCGGGCGTTAAGATCCTTGATTATGTAAGGGAATAAAATCTCGATCCAAGCCTTAAGCGCGGCGACGGTATGCCTGTAGGTATCCATGTCTTCTCCCGAAGGATCATTGATTGATACGGAAGCGATACGTCCGTCCTCTCCCCTCATTACAAGGCCCTTGGACGCCATGTATGAGCTTAAGGAGAACACGCAGCCGTCAAGATCCGGATATGCATTAAGGATATCGAATGCCTGAGTGTCATTAACGGTAAGGATAAGATCGTTGGTGTCATAAAGCGACACTTCGATGTGCTTGCTTATGTGATGGGAAATGGTTCCCTTTATGATCTCGGAGAAGGCATCGCAAGCATTGGCATCAGGAGTTCTGCCGTCTTCAGCATAAAGTCCTGCGGACTCCGCATAAAGCTCAGCTCCGATCTTAACGTCTTCAACGGAACAGAACGGTCCCTTGCGTCTTAAAAGATCCGTGAAGATTCCTTCGCACATGGCACCCAGGTTGATGTCATCGTCGCTTATAAACAGCACGGAAGCCGTGAAGATATCGTCAAAATGGTCGAGCGGAACTTCGTTACTGCCCTTTTCGAGAGCTTCGTAAGCCTTGGAAGGAACGTCGTCCCCCGCCTTGCCCGCAGCCTTGGAAAGCCTGTTCATGTAAGCTACCTCAAGCCCCTCTCCCTTAAATCCTGCTGCAAGAATAACGTTTACTTCCTGTCTGTCGAGAAGCCTCAAGCCGTCGAAAAGGCAGTGTGATGCAGCATCAACATCGGAAGTTAAGCCGTAGACGTAGAACTCAAGGTGCGAGGAAAGGATGTCGTCTTTTGCCATGTCGGCGAGAGCTTTTACCTCGGATCCTGCGAAGATTCCGATCCTTGCCGCAGGGTTGCTCTTAAGTATGTCCTGCGCCGTAAGGATAAAGGGTGAAGCCACATCGAAAAGCTTCTGCTTCTGCTCGTCGGTAAGCTTCTCCTCATGGGGATTGATGGATTCGATGTTCTCGGGGATGGTAATGATCTTAACCTCACATCCCGGAGCATAATGTCTGTATTTCATTCCGGGAGAAGCAGGTACCTGTCCCTTAGTCAATGCTCCCGCATATTCCGTGTGTGTCTTTAAAGCCTGATCGATCATGGCGCTTGTAACGGCACCGGGTCTTAAGATAACGGGCGTCTCCCCGGTAGCATCAACCACAGTGGACTCAAGGCCGACATTGCACTCGCCGCCGTCGATGACGGAATGGATGTAACCGTTCATGTCATTCATAACGTGAAGCGCAGTCGTAGGCGAAGGGCTTCCGGAAAGATTCGCGGAAGGTGCTGCCACAGGACGGTCGCACATCTTAAGGAACTTGTTGCAAAGCTTATGGGAAGGCATTCTGATGCCGACTGTATCAAGTCCTGCAGTAACCTCAGAAGGAATCTTATCAGACTTTCTCATGATGACCGTGATGGGACCGGGCATGAAAGCATCGATCAGAGCCTGCGCGCAGGGTGTGACCTCACTTACAAGTTCATCGATCTGTGACTTATCCCAGATGTGAACGATGAGAGGGTTGTCACCGGGTCTTCCCTTCGCTTCGAAGATCTTGTTAACAGCATCCTTGTTAAGCGCATCGGCACCGAGTCCGTAGACAGTCTCCGTAGGGAAAGCCACTACCTCGCCGTTTCTTATT
>CAMJGB010000017.1 GCA_946405115.1 uncultured Clostridia bacterium
CTCACTTTCCGGTATTAATTCAGACGGAAGCATCTTCCTTAAGTTGCTCCAGCCTAAGTGCTTCTCACTTATCGTTGCACTCATAGGCGTAATCTTCATCATGGGTTCCAAGAAGCAGAGACGTAAGGACATCGGCATGATGCTCGTCGGCTTCGGTATACTCATGCAGGGAATGACAATGATGAGCTCTTCAATGGCTCCGTTAAGTGATTCCGAATCTTTCGTAAAAGTACTTACAGCATTTAAAAATCCTTTACTCGGTGTACTTGCAGGTACACTCGTAACAGGTATCATTCAAAGCTCTGCAGCTGCCATCGGTATCCTGCAGTCTTTGTCCCTTACAGGAAGCCTTACTTACGGTATGGCTATCCCGATCATCATGGGTGCCAACATCGGTACTTGTGCAACTGCGGTTCTCTCATCTATCGGCGTAAGCAGAGATGCTAAGAGAGTTACAACCATTCACGTTGCAATTAAGCTTATCGGTACTGTTATCTGGTTGATCGTATTCTATTCATTCAATGCGATCTTGAACTTCGAGTTCCTGGACAGAACAGTCGGCATCGTAGGAATCGCTGCATTCCACTCGATCTTTAATATCGGTAATACATTGATGCTGTTCCCGTTCAGACATCAGCTTGTTAAGCTTGCGAAGGTTTTCGTTAAGGAGTCTGATGAGGAGCAGGAGTTCAAGCTTGATGACCGTCTCATGACTTCACCTCCGATCGCTGTATCCGAGTGTACCAACTCCATGATCAAGATGGTCAACAAGGCTAAGAACGGACTTGATAAAGCAACTGACATGCTGCTTGCAGGATATAACGATGAGGACTATGAATTCATCAAGAAGAACGAGGAGAAGGTCGACAGCTACGAGGACGTTATCGGTTCCTTCCTTATGAAGCTTACGACCACTCATCACCTGTCCGTTGAGGATAAGAACAGATCATCCAAGATGCTTCAGTCTGTCGGTGAATTCGAGCGTATCGCTGACCACGCTTCTTACATGGCTAACTCTTCCGAGGAGATCATGCGTAAGAAGATCGTATTCTCATCTGATGCAAATGATGAGATCAAGAGAATCCTCTCTGCCGTTAAGGAAGTTTATTCCAAGACCATCGAATGCTATCTTACTGACAACACTGATATGGCAAAGGAGATCGGACCTCTCCGTATCGTAATAAGTGAGATGTGCGACACTTATAAAGCTAATCACGTCGAGAGACTCGCTGCAGGCATCTGCGAGCCGGGTCACGGCTTCGTTTATAATGACATCCTCTACAGCTGCGGCAGAATCGCTGACCACAGCATGAATATCGCTGCCATCGTATACAGATTTAAGTCTGCTCAGAGCGGCGATACTTACATGCACGACTTTAAGCAGCGTAAGGATGCAGAGAGCGAGGCACTTTATAACAAGTACCTCGAGAAGTATGTAAAAGCAGAAAGCGTATGAATTACAAAGTTCTCATGATCGACGACGACAAAGTAATCGCGGAGTCCACCGCGGAGTACTTTAACATGTTCGACGTTAAGACCGCGTTCGTCACAAGCTACGAGGACGCGGTTGTTTTTCTTGAGGAGAACACGGTATCGCTTCTTTTGCTTGATATTAACTTGGGCGATAAGTCGGGCTTCGACCTTTGCAAGAAGGTGCGCGAGAACTACGACATGCCGATCCTTTTCGTAAGTGCGAGGACATCCGATGATGACGTTCTCATCGCGCTCAACATAGGCGGCGACGACTACATAAAGAAGCCGTACACGTTAAGTATCCTTCTCGCGAAGGTAAAGACCACTCTGGCACGTTACGAGAAGGCTGCAGCCTCAGCTTCATCTTCTGATGCTCCCGCATCGAAAAGCCTATCCTACGGCCTCACAGACGCTATCACGCTCGATACCAATACACATAAGCTTGTTGTCGACGGTGAAGAGCAGAGCCTTAAGGACATGGAGTACAAACTTCTTTTGTACCTTGTGGAGAACAGGGGAAGAGTCGTTACCAAGGACGAGCTTTTGCAGAAGGTGTGGGAAGATGAGTTCATAGGCGAGGGGACCATCGCCGTTCACATAAGACATTTAAGAGAGAAGATCGAGAAAGACCCGAAGGAACCCGTGATCATCAAGACAATCTGGGGCGTAGGTTATATCTTAGATGAGAAGATATCTTAAGATCCTTGCTGCCATAGCGATGCTGTTTGTAATCGGCATCGCGTTTTTTGCCGTTTATACCAAGAGTAGTTACGGTGATACTTCATTGAAGGAAGAAGAGATTATTCTTCTTAATGACGTTGCATCCACGGCTTCCGGAAGCTGGGATGATCTAAGCGTTCTAGATGGCATAGAAGCGACGACGGATTTTGTTGTAACTAATGAGAACGGAAAGATCGTATATGCTTCAGGGGCAGCCGATATGGAAGAGCTTACCGTCGGCACAGCGATTAAGAATCACTATCCTTATCAGCATGTAGTTAACGGTGACAGTGTAATCGGCACTGTCATATTGCTTGATAACGGCAACAGTTTGTATGAGTCATTCAGATTGAAGATGATAGTAGGAGCGGCAATCCTGGCGCTCATTATTCTCGGCGGCGCTGCTGCTGTCGGCGTGTATGTAAATGACAACATTACGAAGCCTTTTCGAAGGATGGAGAGCTTCGCAAGAAACGTAGCTGAGGGTAACCTTGATGAGCCGCTTACGATGGACCGCGATAACCTGTTCGGAGCCTTCACGGAGAGCTTCGACATCATGCGTGAGGAGCTTCGTGATTCGCGTGCAAGAGAGCTCGAGCTGCAGAAGAAGGAGCGTGAGCTTGTCGCATCCTTAAGCCACGATCTTAAGACGCCGATTACGGGCATTAAGCTTACGACGGAGGTTCTTAAGGCGAAGCATGAGATGAACCCTTCTCCCGAGTCTGAGACGGAGATAGAGAAGCTTAATACCATATATGCGAAGGCGGATGAGATAGACGTTCTTGTAAACGATTTGTTCGCGGCGACGCTCAATGACCTGGGCGAGTTTACGGTTAACTGCAAGGATGAAGAGTCAGATGTTATAAGCGAGATAGTAAAGCGCTATGATGATAAGTCTTTGGTAAGCGAAGGGGAGATTCCGCAGGTAATGATCAACGTTGATGTGAAGCGTTTAAGCCAGGTAATAGGAAATGTCATTACCAATTCTTATAAGTACGCGGGAACAAAGATCGATATCAGTTATGAATTGATCGAGGGATTCCTTCAGATGGTCATAAGGGACTACGGACCGGGCGTTCCGGAGGATGAATTAAGTCTTATCGCGAATAAGTTCTACAGGGGAAAGAAATGGCGCGAGAGTGATCAGAACGGCAACGGCTTAGGTCTTTATATCGCGAATACGTTGATGCTTAAGATGAACGGTGAGTTGATACCGGAAAGCCGTGACGGATTCATAGTGACGCTGCTGATACCTCTAAGCTGAAGTTTATAAGGCAACAAAAAAGGGACTGTCGATTGACAGTCCCTTCGTTAATCTTCAATTAAGTAAGATCAAGCCTCTCTTGTGAGCTCCATGTTCTGGTCGCCCTCTGTGAGGAGTGTGAGTGTATCACCGTCGATTGTGTACTCAGCTGTATCCTCGCTGTCAGGCATCTCTACCATAACAACTGTGAGAGTCTCACCGTCAGCAGAGTAAGCGATATCGAACTGAACAGAATCCTCACCTGCAGCCATGTCAACAACACCTGTGTTGTCATCGTTGAATGTGTAAGTGATAACTGTGCCGTCCTCTTCCATTGTCCAAGAACCGATGAGGTCCTCGTCAATCTCGTTGTCGAGTTCGATAACAACTTCAACAGTCTCTTCTGTCTCAGCTGCCTCTGTCTCAGCAACAGTCTCTTCAGCTGTTGTCTCAGCAACTGTCTCCTCAACTGTTGTCTCAACAACTGTCTCTTCAGCCTCTGTCTCTGCGCTTGTCTCTGTTGTCTCGGAGCAAGCTGCGAAGCTGATAGCCATAGCAGCAACTACTGATACTGCCAAAACATTCTTCATGATGTTCTTCTTCATATTCTATTCTCCTTTCGCCTCAGGCTGATCTGCCTGAAACCGAAAATGATTATACCGCTCGTGTTTTTGTGCATATATTCACAGTTATACCAATTCGGAGGGCGATTCTAAGGATTTTTTGTTGTTTTATATAGAAAAAGCACAAAAGCACTTGCAATTAAGAATTTGATAAGAATTTGATAGGACTTCGGCAAAGAAGTTAATCTCACGGGAATATACACTCTAAGCATAAAGTGCACATTATGCGAAGGAGAAGTATATGTCCAATTCAATTCTTAAAACAGATAAGTTATGTAAATCATTCTCTAACGGCGGCGTTCAGCAGCACGTAATCAAGAATCTCGACCTTGAGATCATTAAGGGTGACTTCACGGTAATCATGGGAGCATCAGGCTCCGGCAAGTCCACACTTCTTTATTCTCTGTCCGGCATGGATAAGCCGTCTATGGGAAAGATCCTATTCGACGGCAAGGAGATTCAGGACATGAGCAACGATCAGCTTGCCTCATTCAGACGCGGTAACTGCGGATTCGTTTTCCAGAGCATTTATCTTCTTGAGAATCAGACGGTTCTGGATAATGTCTTAACAGGCGCGCTCATCGTACAGAAGAATTCACCTGAATTAGTAAAGAAGACAAAAGAACTTCTTAATAAGGTCGGAATAAACGAAGAGCTGTGGAACAAGTATCCGAATCAGCTCTCGGGCGGTGAGGCGCAGAGAGTAGGAATCGTAAGAGCGATCATCAATAATCCTACGATCCTCTTCGCAGATGAGCCTACAGGTCAGCTCAATTCCGCGTCAGGTAAAGACGTTCTCGATATCTTCACGGAAGTACATAAGAACGGTCAGAGCATCGTTATGGTAACGCATGATCTGAAGACTGCACTTCGCGGTACGAGAGTTCTGTTCTTAAGAGACGGCAATGTCGTCGGTGAGTACAGGATGAAGAACTACGGTGAAGACGATTTGAAGGAAAGACGCACAGGACTGCAGAACTTCCTCGATGAGATGGGATGGTAATTCACATGAAGATCTTAAGACTTTCATTATTCAATTTAAGAAAGAACAGAAGAGAGGCTCTGGCGATCATCTTCCTTACCTTGATCACGGTCTTTCTTCTCGGTACGGCTGTCACTAACATCCTGGGCATGAATAATACTTTTGATGAGTGCTTCAGGCAGACCGGAAGCCTTATGAACAGCCTGGAATTCGATGCGGATGTATACCGTTCTTTATACAGAGACATCCTTGAAGAAGACTTCGGCATCGAAGAAACGCAGAAGATCGATCAGCTTTTTGGAATCAGCGTTAATGTTCTTTACAAAAGCGGTGAGAAGGTCGGCTATAATATCCAGATCGTGACACAAGAGTCCGAGCGGAAAATGGAAGATTTTGTTATGGAAGACAGTCTTTCTGATGACGAGATAAGTGAGCTGGAACACCCCATCTGGCTTCCTATGGCTGTGCATCTGAACGGAGGATTCGAGCCCGGTGATACATTCACAATGATCATCGGCGGAAGAGAGTATCCTTTTACGGTAGCGGGTATCTATAATGCGGGTCTCGGTAACGAATCCGGATTCGGATACAGGCTTGTTATCTGCGACAGGGATTATGAGCTTCTGCGTAATTTGTTTGATGAGCAGGTCTGTCTGGCATTTAACACTGATGCACGCTTTGATGTGGATGCATATACAGATGAGTGCGAAGCAAGATCTTCCGAGAATCTGTCAAGCAATCTGTCTGCTCATACATACTGGTCAGAGAAGACTAATGAGACTAGATTTATAACTCTGTTTATGAGTCTCTCTGTTGTGCTGGCAGGTGTAACGATGGCGGCATCCGTTCTGCTCATCAGGCACAAGATAAGTAACGACATCGAGGATCAGATGCAGCAGATCGGCGTCCTGGAGGCGTTGGGCTACAGATCGAACGAGATATCGTGGTCCTACATCTTCGAGTATGTGATTACCACGGGAATAGGTTCGATCTTAGGCATCATTGCTGTCTGCGCATTCTCTCCCGTAATGGATTCGTTTATAGGCGTCCTAATGGGACGTGTCGTTCACAGATTTCCTGAAGTTATTAAGATTATTGCGGTGGCGGCTTTGGTGGTTGCGGTAACTACGCTTTTCTCTTTGCTTAAGGCAAGACATATCAAGAAATTCCCTCCTGTAGTAGCTTTCCGTAAGGGTATAAAAACACACAGCTTCAGAAAGAATTTCTTCCCGCTCGAAAAGACGGGGAACAACATCAACGTAAGGCTTGCTTTTAAGAGCTTCTTCCGTAATATCATGACTAACATAGGAACGGGGCTTTGTATCGTGCTCGCCGGAACTGCAATGATGTTTGCCGTAGCAGGCTGGGATTTCTTTAAAGACAGCGATGCTATTATGCATTGTCTTGGAATAGAGGTCGCGGATGAGAGGATACAGCCTCTGGACGGTGTGGATGCATATGAATTAGCAGATGAACTTCTTGCTTTCCCCGGTGTTCGTAAGACGATGGTTACCTATAACTTTGAGCAGGTGTCTGTGGTTGGCGATCGAAGTGAAACGTTTGCAATGGTATATGAAGACTTTTCAGAGACTGAGAATATCTTTGTTTCTGAAGGACGGTTACCCGAACACGATAATGAAGTGGCAATATCCCTCAATAGACACAACATCGACGGTCTGAATGTCGGTGACAGCATAACACTGGAAGGCGACGGAACAATAAAGAGCTACGTCATCACAGGAATCGTTCCTGAGATGGGCAATAATGGTATGAATATCTACATGACTAATGAAGCGTTCTTGAGATGCAATCCCAATGCCCGTCCCGATGTGGTTGAGGTTTTCCTTGAGGAAGGTGTCGACAGAGCCGAGTTCGAGAGACAGATAACCGGGGTTTACGGTGCGAGTGCTCAAGATGCGGCCGAAGCAGCTTCACAGGGAGGTACTCTTGAAGATCGTATCAGAAGCGCTGCGGATGCACAGATGGCAACGCTGATCTCGCGTTACGGAGTGACGGATATCGACTATGCTATTGTGATCGGCGATCAGGTTATTACAGGAAGAAGCAGCGGATTCGTCATTAAGGAGATGAATTCCTTCCTTGAGCTTTCCAAGTCTCAGCTGGAGCCTATAGCAAATATGTTTAAGGTCTTCTGCGGTGCCGGAGCAATATTCGTATCGATAGTCGTTGCAGCTATACTTGCGATCATCGCGGCTTCAAACATCAGAAGGCAGCGTAAGGATCTGGGTATCATGAAGAGCATGGGTTATACATCCAAGGATCTTATGAAGCAGCTCGCGCTCTCGATGCTTCCGACGACGGTGGTATCATCTGCGATCTCCATAGTTATCGGATCAATCGTTTACAAATTGTTCTGGGTTGCAGGATTCGGATGTATAAATAACCCTAACCTCCCCATAATGATCATCACTGCTATATTACTTGTCGTCTTTTGCTACATCGTGACTTACCTTGCGGCAGGCAAGATCAAGCAGGTATCAGTAACAGAACTCATGACAGAATAAGAGGTAATTAAGATGAAGAAAGCTATAACAACTACATTGGCATTGATGCTTACATTATCGGCTGTCATGAACAGTGCGAGCGCTGCTCAGACCGAGGATGTATCATCCGATACGGCAAGTGCGCAGACAACGACCGACGAGCGCGTTTACTGTCTGGCTTCAGTAAGTAAGGTATATGTGACAGCGGCAGTAATGCAGCTCGTCGATCAGGGCCTGGTCGATCTCGATGCTCCGGTCACGGAGTATATCCCTGACTTCACGATGGCAGATCCGAGATATACCCAGATCACTGTCAGAATGCTTATGAATCACACATCGGGGATTATGGGATCGACGGCTATCGATATGTCCCTGTACGATGATTATGATGTCGATCTGCATGAGGTCCTTCTTAATAACCTCGCGACTCAGAGACTTAAGGCCGATCCGGGTGCGTACGCTGCTTACTGCAACGACGGCTTCGGACTTCTGCAGCTGATCGTCGAGAATGTGAGCGGTATGAACTTTACAGACTACATCACTAACGGGCTTGCAGGCTCGATCGGATTAAGCCATACGGGGACGCCCTCTAATGCGTATGAAATCGGTAATCCCATCGATGTATATGTTAATAATCTCCCTTACGATTATGAGTACTGCACTGATGTCGGATCAGGCGGTATCGTCGCAACTGCTTCTGATGTGGCGATGTTCGGAAGTTCGTTTTTCACTGGCAATGATAGCCTTATAAGCCAGGAGCTCGTCGATGAGATGGAACTGTGCTGGACAGATTCCGATAATGAGTATCTTGACGGATGCGGCTTGGGCTGGGACTACGTCGAGATGCTCCAGTATGAGCAGGCCGGTGTGCAGATCGTGGGAAAAGGCGGAGATGTCTTGACCATGCATTCACAGCTTATGGTCGCACCCGAGAATGAGATAAGCGTAGCCGTGTTATCAAGCGGCGGCAGCAGCTCATACTGCATGCTCATGTGTGAGGCTCTTATGAACATCGCACTCGAAGAGCAGGGGATAGAAGTGCAGCCCCTTGAGTCCCGTGAGGTAGAGATCATTGATGACATGCCCGAGGAATTAGAACAGTACGCCGGATTCTACTGCTGTACTTTTCCGATGCGCAGTTTAGCTGAAGTTAGTTTCTCCGATAACGGGCAGATGCTTCTTGAGATCACAATGTTTGACGGCAGAACAGCGGAATATCATTACAGATATACTGACTGCGGCGGGTTTGTTGAGGTAAATGACAGCGGAAATATAAGAGCGAATCAGACGATCCTGTTCTTTGAGCAGGGTGAGGACGGACAGGTTTATATTGCCGGCGAACAGTATACCGAGGTGCCGGAAGTCGGATCCTACATAAACAACTCGTATGTTGCTCAGCGCATTGAGGCAAACCCGATAAGCGATGAACTGCAGGCGGTCTGGGAAGGTTACTGTGCAGTGCCTATGGCGGCATATAGCGACAGGTATTCTTCCGGCGTTTATGATTCACCGTTCGAATTCATGATGATGCCCGATGGACTTACGGGATATGTGCTCGCAGGAACAGGCTTGGGAGCAAGGCTGCTTAGGATCGAAGATGAGACAACTGCGGTCGCGATCGAGACGATGCCGTGTTCCTCAAGCAGAGATCTCTGCGATTTATATATAAATGAAGACGGAACAGCAAGCCTTACTACTGGCATCTCATATGTATCTCTCGCGGCCATTCCGGAGTTTACTTCTGAAATAACAGAGGTCGAGCTTACAAGCGATTGTGCTTCCTGGTACAGGATCAGTGACGAGATGGCCTATGAGATGATCAATGTAGATTGTCCCGAAGATGCAGCAATCTATGTATATAACAAGTTCTTCGAGCCTGTATATACGACGCACTATCTCGATGCGGCAGATAGCATCAACCTTCCGGAGGGAGGCTACATCGTCTTCCTCGGTCAGACCGGAGATACCATAGAGTTGTACTGATGTTGACAAGCGTTTGATGCGAGTGTATCTTAAAAGAAGTGACCGAGTGGTCACTTCTTTTTGGGATAAACGGTGACCATATGGTCATTAAGAAAGGATATATATGCCTTCAAGAGTATTTACAGAGCTTGATGAGAAGAAACAGCAGAAGATAATCGAAGCTTCCATAAAGGAGTTCGGAACTTACGGATATGAGAACAGTTCCACTAACCGCATCGTTAAAGAGTGCGGGATAAGCAAGGGCAGTTTGTTCAAGTATTTCGAGAATAAGGAAGATCTGTATTTCTATCTTATCGATGAAGTTGCGATGAAGATGAGTGAGAGCATGACACCTGAACTTGCCAAGCTTCCTAAGGATGTTATCGAGCGAATCATCGCATACTCGACACTGGAGACAACCTGGTATATCGAGAATCCCGACATGGGCCGCTTAATGATTCAGATGGCACAGGAGAAAGGTGAGATCGGTAAGAAGATTGCAGAGCATTATAAGGGCTCAAGTACAGATACTTATAAGGCTCTCATGAAGGATGCTAACTACAGTAATTTGAAGAACGATAAAGAGAAGGTTATCGATATCGTAAGATGGCTGCTTCAGGGATTTAACAAAGACTTCTTCGAGAAGAATACGAAAGGCAGGAAGTCACTTAAGAAACAGAAGGAAGATTATATTGCGCAGTTGTCTGAGTACTTGGACATTATGCGTAACATATTGTAATAAGGGAGAATATATAGATGGGAATCAATGCGAAGAACGGGTGTGTTCAGATTGGAAACACCTCAATGTATTATGTGTCATTCGGAACGGGTGAGAAGAAGGTGGTGGTGCTGCCGGGCTTGTCTGACGGACTTGCAACAGTTAAAGGTAAGGCATCTCTGATAGCGCCGCCTTATAAGAAGTTTCTTAAAGATTACGCGGTATATATGTTCAGCAGGAAGAACGATATGCCTATCGGTTACACCATACGACAGATGGCTGAAGATCAGGTTGAAGCGATGAAGATATTAGGCATCAACAAGGCTTCAGTCTTCGGTGTCTCACAGGGAGGTATGGTATCTCAGTACATCGCGATCGATCATCCGGAAGTTGTGGATAAACTCGTACTTGCAGTTACAGCTCCTTATGCAAATGACGTGGTTAAAGGCGCGGTCGAAAGCTGGATAGAAATGGCGAATAAGCGCGATCACAAAACGCTCATGATAGATACAGCGGAGCGTACTTATACCAAGGCATATATTGAAAAGAATCGTACGATGCTTTCTTTGGTTGCAAAGTTTACGCGTCATAAAAGTTATGAGAGATTCTTACGTAATGCGGAAGCAATTCTGAAATTCGATGCAAGAGATGAGCTTTGTGAGATAAAGGCTCCTACACTCTTAATTGCTGGTGATGAAGATATAACTGTCGGTACCGATGCGGTTAATGAACTACGTGAAGGAATTGCAAACAGTGAGACTTATATCTACGAAGGATTAGGTCACGGCTTGTTCGATGAAGCGAAGGATTTCTACGATCGTGCGTTCGAATTCATCGGACGCTGATCAGACCTTCTTAAGGATTATCTCAGCGGAAAATCCGCCGCCTTCTCTGTTATGAAGTTCGAGCCCTCCGCCCATCTTGTCCATGAAAGATGATGCAAGGAAAAGTCCGAGACCGCTTCCATCCTTACCGGAGTCTGAAGCCGATGTTCCTCTGTAGAACTTGGCCGTCAACAATGCAAGTTCATCTTCAGGGACGCCCGGACCTCTGTCAGAAAGTATGATGCGGATGCTGTCCGAATCATACTTGTAGCTTACCTCCAGGGCGGTTCCTGCGTACTTAAATGAATTACCTGCGATATTATCGATTACCTGCTCGAGACGAAGTTTGTCTGCCATGATAAGGCATTCGGGAATGCTGTCTTTTCTTATGACTTCTCCGTAGAAACGAAGGTCATTTAACATATCTTCAATGATCAAAGAGCTCTCTTCGCGGGGGTTAACTTTAAGCTCATTAAGATCCTCCAAAGTAGCCTTGAACATATTGTCCACAAGCTGCTCTACAGATTCTGCCTTGGACTTTATGACGGCAACTTTATCCTGCACATCCGGGTCCTTATGCTTAAGTTCCATTACCTCGCAAGTTGCCTTGATCGTGGCAACGGGAGTTTTGATGTCGTGGGATAATTCTGCGACCAATTCTTTCTTGCTTCTGTCGGCAGCGGCTTCACGTTCAGAGGATAACTTGAGTTCTTCTCTCATGCGGTCAAACGACTCCGTGAATGCACCGAAGTAATTATGCTTCGTCATCTCAAGGGGAACGTCGAGATTACCCCTGGATACGTTCTCGGCGAACACTTTAAGCTTATTGAAAGGTCTTATATAGAAATACCAGATAACAATAAGAAGCACGATGCCCGCAGCATAAGCGCTTCCGAAGACGGTAAGAAGCTGTGTCCTCTCCTTGACGACAGTCTGGCGGTATTCTTCGCCTCTGGCGTCGAACGCGACCTTGCCTAAGATCTGTCCGTCCTGACTGTAGTCGAACACGGACCAGCCGTGCTTAATAAACTCGTTGTTCATGGTGGCGTAGTCGGAGTCGCTTACGAGTATGATCTCGCATCTGTATTCGGCTTCAAGTGCATCGCGGTCTGCGCCTTCGGATAGGGCTGTGGCAACAGAATCCGCGCGCGTGTTGAGATCGAGCATGTCGAGCTGAAATTCGGTCTTGGCTTCAATCCTGAACCATAAGACAAGTGCGCACGCGAGCAACAGGATGGTGTAAAGGACGGCAATGGCCTTTAACTTCATTTATTCGTCTCCAGGATATAACCCGTGCCCCACACAGTCTTGATGTACTTGGGTTCGTTGGGGTCGGACTCGAGCTTTTCGCGCAGGCGTCTTATGTGCACGTTAAGTGTGCTGTCGGTGTAGAAAGAGTCGCCCCACACTTCCTCGAAAAGCTGCTCCTTGGTAACGATGGTATCCTTGTGCTCGTAAAGGCACGAAAGGAGAGCGAATTCCTTCGCCTTAAGCTGCACTGTTTTGCCGTCTACGTGGCAACTCATGGTAGCAGAATCTATGGTGAAGTTCTCATTGGATTCCGCGGAAGCAGAAGAAGCACCGAGCTTACGTAGTGTCTCTACACGCTTGAGCTGTACCTTTACTTTCGCAAGAAGCACGCTTAATGTATACGGCTTCTTGATGTAGTCGTCACCGCCGATGTTGAGTGCCACGAGGACGTCGTCATCGCTTTGACGTGCGGAGATAAACAGTATCGGTGTATCGTATTTCTCGCGGAGTGTCTTACATAATGTAAACCCGCTCTCGTTGCCGAGATTTATATCAAGTAAGAAGACGTCGGCCGTGTTCTCCTTAAGGAATTCAAGGCATTCGTCTGCTGTGGATACGACGGCGCAGGAGACCTCGAACATCTCGAAGTATTCCTGTGTCATCTTGGAAAGATCTGTCTCGTCATCAATAATCAAACAGTTGTAATTCATACATCGAGTATAGCACATGTAAGAAACAGTTAAGAATTGAACAAGGTTCGTGTAAAGTATTCTTCCCAAGGTCGGAATAGAATGGCAGTGTAAGAATTCTGACAAAACGAATTTGGGAGGCAAATGAAATGACAACTACAGTTCTTAAGGCTACAGACCTTTGCAAGACATTTTCAAATGAGAGCGTACAGCAGCATGTGCTGAAGAATCTTAATCTCGAGATCAGGAAGGGAGACTTCACGGTCATCATGGGAGACTCCGGTGCAGGCAAGAGCACACTCCTGTATGCACTATCCGGCATGGACCGTCCGAGCCTCGGAGCAATCCTCTACGGCAACGAAGAGATCTCAAAGTACAGCAACGACAAGCTCGCACTGTTCAGAAGAAAACACTGCGGTTTTGTTTTCCAGCAGAACTACCTTAACGACACCATGAGCGTTCTCGACAACATCATCGTAAGCGGACTTCTTAAGAGCCGTGACCGCAAGCAGATCGCAGCACGTGCCAAGGAGCTTCTCGGTGAAGTAGGACTTGATGAGAAGTGCTACAACAAGTTCCCGAATCAGCTCTCGGGCGGTGAGAAGCAGAGAGTTGCACTCGTAAGATCCGTTATCAACGAGCCCGAGATCCTCTTCGCAGACGAGCCTACAGGTGCTCTTAATTCTCAGAATACAGAGGCTGTTCTCGATGTATTGACTGACATGAATAACAAAGGACAGAGCATCGTAATGGTAACGCACACGATCGCGGCAGCTGAGAGAGGCAACAGAATCCTCTACTTAAGAGACGGCGTTATCTGTGACGAGATCACACTTGAGAAATATGACGGTGAGAATAAGGAGCGTCACGCCAAGCTTCGCGCATTCCTTTCTGATATGGGGTGGTAATCATGAATTCATTGTTCTTTATTGCACGTAACAATATCAAGAAGCATAAGGGTGAGGCAGCGATACTGTTCCTTCTGATGTTCATGGCAGCGGTATTGCTGTTCGTAAGCCTGTCCATGCTGATGAGCAAGGACAACACTATAAGAAAGAATACAGAGGAGTTTCATACTCCGTCACTCTTGGTATTCGGACCTGAAGATCTTACTTCTGAAGAGTCTGTAGAGATAATTAATTCTGTTCCTTCGACTTCTATGTGCGAATCAGTTGAATTCGTTTTCGGTACCGGAAGCTTTTACTACGGTGATGTAAGCGAAGAAGATGCGATCTCGAATGAGTTCTATTTTCTGGACGGAACGTGTGACAATTATCTGTGTTCTCTTCCTTCGGAGGCAGCGGGGCTTGCTGATGATGAGATCCTTCTTCCTTACTATATCTCGACTTCTCATCCTGTCGGAAGCACATACACCGTTAAGATCAACGGATATGAGAAGACGTTTACGGTTAAAGGCTATGTAGAGAATCTGTTCTTTTCCACAGCCATGAGTGTTTCGGGTTATCTGAATGTCGTAAGCCATGATGCTTATCTTGAGATTCAGGAAGCTCTTGATCCGATGTTTACCAGATATCTCATTTATGCAGATGCTGCAGACGGTATCGATGCAGAAGATTATGAGAACGAAGTTCTGAAGGCTTTCGAAGGTAAGGCCAGTGTCAGTACATTTAATTATAATCTTGCAGTGCTTGCCGCTACGTCCACGACGCTGATCGCTTCTGCCATCGTTCTGGTATTCACAGTTGTTCTGGTGGCTCTTGCCATCCTTATCATGTATTTCTCGATCAAGAACTTTATCGAGCTTAATACACAGAATATCGGACTTTTGCAGGCAACCGGTTATACGGTAAAGGAATTGAGATTCGCATGCATCGCAGAGCAGATGATAATATGCGTGCTGGCTACTGCGGCTGCAGTCGTTGCGGGACTTTTCCTGAATCAGCCTTTGTGTGCGCTTTCGGGTTCACTGATGGGTCTGTCAGGGTTCTCCGGTCTTTGTGTTCCTGCACTGATCGCGACTCTTGTCGGTATCCCCGTTGCAGTTCTTATCGGTTCTTTCTTTGCCACAGGCAGCTACAGAAAGCTTACGGTTCTTGAGTCTTTAAGAAGCGGTATCACGGCACATAACTTTAAGCGTAACCACTTTGAACTTGAGAACAGCCGTCTGCCTTTGGATCTCGCGATCTCAGGCAAGCACATCTTCGGAAGCTTGAAAAAGAGTGTTTTCCTCACACTTATAATCGCAGTTCTTACGTTGGCGATGTGCCTCGGATTCTGTCTCTATCAGAACTGGGTTATCGATCAGTCGAATCTTCTGAAGCTCGTCGGATTCGAGA
>CAMJGB010000018.1 GCA_946405115.1 uncultured Clostridia bacterium
CCGGATACTCTGAGTCTGTGCTTCTCTGTATCGAACTTAGTGATCAAGATCTCGATCTGCTGACCCTTCATAGAGTCAAGATCCTTAACCTCGCCCATCTTAATCTGTGTCTTGTGAATGTAGATGTCGATACCACCGAAGTTAGCGATAACGCCGTCCTTAACTGCACCTGTGATAACTGCAGTAACGGGAGTCTTGTTCTCGAATGCTTCCTGCAGCACTGCCTTGTTCTTCTCGAAATCAAGAGCAGACTTAGAAAGGATGATCTCCTTACCCTGATCTGTGTTCTTGATGCTCTTAATGATGACAGTAACTTCCTGCTTATTTGCAACTGCTTCATCAAGATTGAAGTCAGCGTCGCCTGCGAACTCACGAAGGGCAATCTTTCCATCGGACTTATCATGGATATCGACGTATACATAATCAGCGTCAGCCGAGGTTATAACTCCCTTCACTACAGCATTTCTTCTAAGCTGGGGAATACTCTCAACATACTCCGCAAAATTTGTATCAGTCTGTTCCTGATCCGCCAGAATTTCCTTCTCGTTCTCGTCCATTGCCTGAACAACCTCCAAAATAATTGCTTCCGGTGTAGATGCACCTGCCGTGATTCCTACGGTATCTCCCTGTAAGATCTTACCGTCTTCGATAAGCTTACGGGCGTCCGAGGCATCGCCTACCAGGAACGTTCTACAACAGCGACTTTCAGCAATCTCGAAAAGCTTCTTCGTATTCGAGCTGTGATTCGATCCGATGATTAACATCACATCGACCTGCTCGGAAATGCGCATAACTTCCCTTTGTCTGCTTAAGGTCGTACTACATATTGTATCAAAAATCTGATCTTTTGCAATTTTATTTTTAATATCTGCACAAATCTTAGAAAATGTATCGGTTGAGAAAGTGGTCTGAGATATCAAAATTGTCTTACTATAATCGACTTGAAGCCCCTCTAATTCGGCAACCGAGCCGATAACAGACACATGTTCGGGAGCCTCTCCCTTAATCCCCTCAACCTCAGGGTGACCTGCCGTACCCGTAAGGATAACGTCCTTACCCTCGGCTGCATTGTCCCTTACTATCTTGTGAATCTTCTCTACAAACGGGCATGTGCAGTCAAAAACGGTAACATTACGCTCGGACAAAATCTTCTTTTGTTCCGGCGTAACACCGTGTGCCCTTATTATTACAGTGCTTCCCTCGGGAACATCCTTGGCATCGTTAATTATCTCGAAGCCCTTGTCGAGGAGGTCCTTAGTTACCTTTTCGTTGTGTGTAAGCTCGCCGAGCATGATGAGGCGGTCGCCTTCCTTACGCTCATTCGCCATCTTGAGCGCAGTTGTAACCGCATTCTTTACACCGAAGCAGAAACCTGCAGACTTAGCTGTAATTACTTTCATTCTTTAATATATCCAAGCAAAGTCTCGAGTGTCTCTTCGATTCCGATAGTTGAAGTATCGATCTCGATGGCATCGTCTACCTTAACTAGAGGTGATGCCGCACGCTCGCTGTCCTGCTTATCTCTCCAGATGATGTCCTTAAGTACCTCGTCCAAAGGTTGAGGTGTACCCTTCTCCTGAAGCTCGAGGAAACGTCTCTCGGCTCTTGCCTCAGCTGAAGCTGTAAGGAAGAACTTGTACTTGGCATTAGGAAGTACAACAGAACCGATGTCTCTTCCGTCTACTACAAAGCTCTGGTTAGCGGCAATCTTTCTTTGCATGTCTACCATAGCCGTTCTTACGATGGGAAGTGAGCTTATGTCAGACGCAGCTCTTGATACCTCAGGAGTTCTGATGGAACCCGTAACGTCCTCACCGTTAAGGATCATGTGCTGTACGCCGTCAGCAAACTTAATGTCGAGATCCATTGTCTCGAGCATCTTTGCTACTGCTTCAGTATCCTTAGGCTCGATGCCTGACTTCATTGCGCAAAGTCCGCAAGTTCTGTACATTGCACCCGTATCAAGGTACATAATACCGAGCTTCTGTGCTGCGCCCTTAGCGAGTGTGGACTTTCCTGATCCTGAAGGGCCGTCGATTGCGATCTGATAAACGTTGCTCATGTCAATTGATCTCCTCATCATTAGTTCTGTCGGCCTGGTCTTTACCGCCATTATAAACCTGATACTGTGACCACAGGAGCTCGAGGGACTCGAATGAATTCCTAATGTGGTCTCTTCTGTGCATTCCGAGCGTTACAAGAAGCGCATTAATAAGCGACAGCGGTGCTGCAAGCGAATCTACGAAGGATGCCATGCTCGACTTCGCGAAAAGCTTAATATCAGCATGCTCCGTCATGGCAGTATTATCCTTATCTGTGATGGCAATGATCGTCGCGCCCTTCTTCTTCGCATATTCCATCGAATTAATCGTTCTTTGTGAATATCTCGGGAATGAGATGCCGATCATGACATCATCTGATGTGATAGGCATGATCTGCTCGAATACTTCGTTTGTACTGTTGGAATGAATGTGGATAACATCATCGAACAGCAAAGTCATGTAAAAGTGCATGAACGTTGACAGCGGTGAGCTTGAACGAAGTCCCATGATGTAGATCTTACGTGCATTGAGAATTGCATTAACAGCAGTTGCCATGGAAGCATCGTCAAGATTGGCGATCGTGTCCTTGAGGTTCTCCATGTCGCCTTTCATGATGTCTCTTACGGCAGTCTCATCGTCATCGAATCTCTCAGTATAATTAAGTCTCTGTACTGAAGTAAGCTTGGACTTAAGCTCTTCCTTCAATGCAGTCTGGAAGTGAGGATAGCCTTCGAATCCGAGTTCTGTCGTGAATCTTACAACAGTAGACTCTGATACGCCGGTTTCTTCGCCGAGCTTCGATGCCGTCATGTAAGCGGCTTTGTCATAACTCTCGATTATGTAATTAGCGATAGCCTTGTGACCCTTACTCATCTGAGGGAGTCTCTGGCTTATCAGCTCAATTATGCTCTCCATCGTCTATATCCTCGATTTCTGATGTTTCTTCCTTCTCCATATAACCTTCAATGGTTATCTGTCTGTCGTCATTGCCTGCAGCCTTCTCGAGCGACTCCTCAAGATCACGGATAGTCTGATAAGACATAAGCTCCATCGAAGGAAGATCGTCTACAGAACTGATACCGAATTCCATGAGGAACTGCTTGGAAGTCTTAAACAGAGCAGGTCTTCCGGGAGCATCAAGGTTACCGCACTCCTCGATCCATCCTCTGTCGATAAGTCTCGATATGATCGAATCCGAAGATACACCTCTTACGGATTCTACCTGAGCACGCGTTACGGGCTGGTTATAAGCAATAACAGCAAGAGTCTCATAAGAAGCCTGCGAAAGCGGCGGGTGCATCTTAGGTGAGAACATACGCTCAAGAACCTTCTTCATGGAAGGCTTTGTTGACATGACATATGAGTTCTCGACCTTCCTTACAAGAAGGCCTCCCCAGGGATTGCTCTCATACTCAGAGATGAGCTTCTTCATTACTTCGTCGACTGTCTTAACATCGACATTAAGAATCTCGGCAATCCTGTCTACTGCTATCGGATCACCGGAAGCAAAAAGTATTGCTTCACAGGCAGGAGATAATTCCTGATATGAAAGCTCGAATTCTTCCTGTTCCATTATTTACTCTCACCCTTCTCTTCGATAAGTATTACGTCAAACGGCTTCTTCTGCGTTGCATCGATTCTGTTATTTCTAAGAAGCTCAAGCACTGCAAGGAAGCTTACTATCTTATCCGTTCTGTCTGCTTTCTTCCCCTCGAAAAGCTCATGGAAGAAGATCTTGCCTCTGCCAGTTATCTTGAGCCATACGCTCTTCATCCTCTCCCTTACCGAGAGCTTGTCTCTCTTAAGGATATGCGTGATCTTCGTAGACAGATCCGCAAATCTGATCTCATTACGCTTGCAGATGTTATCTATGGCCTTGGAGAATTCCTCAGGAACAAATTCCTGCGGAGGATATACGATGTTAACGTTCATTTCCTTGGCTGTTGAAGGAAGCCTCAATACACAGTCTCTGTAGAGTTCATTTCTGCTCTTAAGTTCCTTCGCAAGCATCTTACATCTCTTATAACGAAGAAGTGAGATAACAAGTTCCTCTCTGGGGTCTGTCTCTTCACCTGCTGCAAGATCATTCTTGCTCGGGAGCATGATCCTTGACTTGATATGGACCAACGTTGCAGCCATTACAATGAACTCGGAAGCAATCTCCATATCAAGACTCTTCATTTTATTAAGGTAATCCATATACATCTCTGTTATCTCTGCAACAGGGATATCGAAGATGTCTATGTCATTCTTTTGGATTAAAGAATAAAGAAGGTCCAGCGGACCTTCAAACTCGCGAAGATGAATATTGGGATGTACCAGAACCTCGCTCATGCCTTACCCCAGATGTCCTATGAGACCAGCAAGAAAGTTAATTATGAACAAGACCGGAGCCTCAATGACACTCATGATCGTGGATAAAATATCAAAGTTACCGAAGTCGCCCAAGATGATCAAAACAAGAAGAACCATCGGACCATAATGAGCAAAATTTCTGAAGCCCTGTGAATAAGTTACCTTAACCGGAAGCAGGAACTGGATTACACGGAATCCGTCGAGCGGAGGTACGGGCAAAAGATTAAATGCGAATAGTGAAAGCGAGAACAGGAATGTATAGTAGAACAGCATGCAGAATACCGCACCGTAGAAGGGCACTTTATAACCGCCCATGAAACCTGCAGCTATATAGATAGAACAGTCAAACACAGGTGAAGTTGTTGCAAATCCCGTGGCAAGCATGATTATCGATATGATTACCATTGCTACCAAACCTACGATGAAGTTTCCGAATATACCTGCAAGGCTTACCATGATGTTCATGAGCTTCCTGCTCTTGAATCTGTTAAGCTTTCCGGGATTATAAACTACAGGCTTACCCCATCCGAATCCGACTAACAGAAGAAGAACAGTTCCCATGGGATCAAGATGAGCCATGGGGTTCATTGTTACTCTTCCATAAAGTCTCGGTGTATCATCACCAAGCCAATCCGCAACGAATGCGTGCATAAACTCATGGAATGAGAAAGATACCGCCAACGCGAACAGCATGATCACTATAAAAAGGATCAGCTGTGTCGGCGTGTATTCATGTATGTTCTTTAATATCTGAATCAGCATTCGTGAATTATGCCTTCTTCAAATAGAATGTGATCGACTCTCCGTTAACATCCCATGTCTCTGAGAATCCGTCGTTACCTGCTGCGATTTCAGTAGCAAGTACTTCAGAAGCAATGTAATCCTTCTTGCTCTCGATGATGGAAGAAAGCTTCTCTCCTGCCTCATAGCCGATAACGATTCTGTCAACGACCTCGAAGCCTGCATCCTTACGCTGATTCTGGATCTTGGAGATCATCTCTCTTACGAATCCGTCAACGATAAGATCCTCAGTAAGCTTAGTATTGAGAGATACGATGATGCCATTGTCTTCCTGTGTGGAAAGGCCCTCAGGCTGAACAGTCTCAACGATGAAGTCTTCCTTAGCCATCTCGAAGTCCTCACCGTCAACAGTGATTGTGATAGGACCGTTCTCGATAGCCTTCATTGTCTCCTTACCGGGAAGAGCAGCAATAACTTCCTTAGCAGCGTTAAGCTTAGGACCGAACTTTCTTCCGCAAGTTCTGAGCTGGGGCTTGAAGCTGTAATCCATCAAGGATGAAGCATCCTTCAAAGCCTCGTAATTTCTGATGTTAAGCTCACCCAATACGATGTTCTTGTACTCGTCTGTAAGCTCATACTCAGCTACTACATAGATATCAGACAAAGGCTGTCTGTTCTTGATTGCTGAAGCATTACGTGCAGCACGTCCGAGTGCAACGATCTGTGCAGCAAGATCCATCTCCTTCTCAACTTCTGCATTGATAAGAGAAGCATCTGCAACAGGATACTCACAAAGGTGTACAGACTCAGGTGCGTCAGGGTTAACAGAACGAACGATGTTCTGGTATACCTGCTCTGTGATGAAAGGAACGAAAGGAGCTGCGAGTCTTGTCAAAGTCTCCAAAGCTGTGTAGAGCGTCATGAACGCATCTGTCTTGTCCTTATCCATATCGCCTGCCCAGAAGCGCTCACGGTTAAGTCTTACATACCAGTTGGAAAGCTCTTCTGTGAAGTCCTGGATCATTCTTGCTGCAGCGGAGATGTCGTAACCATCCATCTTCGTTCTTACGCCTGCAACGAGTGAATTAAGCTTGGAAAGAACCCACTTATCCATTACGTTGAGGTTAGCTGTATCAAGTGTGTACTTATTAGGATCGAAGTTATCGATATCTGCGTACATTACATAGAAAGAATATGTGTTCCAGTATGTACCGATGAACTTCTTGATACCGTCGTTAACAGCCTCATCAGAGAATCTGGAAGGAAGCCAGGGCTGGTTTGCTGAATAGAAATACCATCTTGCAGCATCTGCACCCTGCTTGTTAAGGATATCCCACGGATCAACAACGTTGCCGAGGTGCTTACTCATCTTCTTTCCGTCCTTGTCCTGAACAAGACCCATAACGATACAGTTCTTGAAAGGACTCTTACCGAACAATACTGTGCTAATTGCAAGAAGTGAATAGAACCAACCTCTTGTCTGGTCCAAAGCCTCAGAGATGAAGTCACAAGGATAGTGTGACTCGAAGTATTCCTTATTCTCGAAAGGATAGTGATACTGAGCGAAAGGCATTGATCCGGAATCGAACCAGCAGTCGATAACCTCAGGTACACGTGTCATCTTGCCGCCACACTCAGGGCACTTGATGTGTACGTTATCAACATAAGGCTTGTGGAGCTCGATATCATCCGGGCAGTCGTCACTCATGGACTTCAATTCCTCGATGGAACCGATGCAGTGACGGTGACCACACTCGCACTCCCATACCGGAAGCGGTGTTCCCCAATATCTCTCACGGGAAATACCCCAGTCGATTACGTTTCTTAAGAAGTCTCCCATACGACCGTCTCTGATCGTCTCAGGATACCAGTTAACCATATTGTTGGAAGCAAGGAGCTCGTCTCTCTTCTTGCTCATTGCGATGAACCATGTTGATCTTGCGAAATAGATCAAAGGTGTGTCGCATCTCCAGCAGAAAGGATACTCGTGCTCGAACTTGGGAGCTGAGAACAACTGTCCTCTTGCCTCGAGATCCTTAAGAACCTCAGGATCGGCATCCTTTACGAACAAGCCCGCGAAAGGAGTCTCCTCTGTCATGTTTCCTCTTGTGTCAACGAACTGGATCATAGGAAGGTCATTCTCTCTTCCTACTCTTGCGTCGTCTTCACCGAATGCAGGAGCAATATGAACGATACCTGTACCGTCTTCCATTGTTACGTAGTTATCGCATACTGCGTAGTGAGCCTTCTTCTTCTGGTTAGCAGCTTCCTTACCGGAGCACTCGAACAAAGGCTCATATGCCTTGCCCTTAAGGTTAGTACCCTTGTACTTCTCGAGGATCTCGTAAGCCTTCTGATCATCTGTTGCGAGCTTGCCGAGAACTGTATCAAGCAATGCTACAGCCATGTAGTATGTATAGCCGTCAGCAGCCTTTACCTTTGCATATTCAGAATCAGGGTTAAGGCACAATGCTACGTTAGAAGGAAGTGTCCAAGGTGTTGTTGTCCATGCGAGGAAGTAAGCATCCTCACCGACGATCTTAAATCTTACGACAGCGGATCTCTCCTTAACTGTCTTATAGCCCTGAGCAACCTCGTGTGAGGAAAGAGCTGTACCGCAGCGGGGGCAGTAAGGAACGATCTTATGACCCTTGTAAAGGAGATCCTTCTCCCACATTGTCTTGAGAGCCCACCACTCGGACTCGATATAGTTGTTATCGTATGTAACGTAAGGATTCTCCATGTCAGCCCAGAAGCCTACACGATCACTCATGTGCTCCCACTGATCCTTATATGTCCAAACGGACTCCTTACACTTCTTGATGAAAGGCTCAACACCGTAATTCTCGATCTGAGGCTTACCGTTGATTCCAAGTGACTTCTCTACTTCAAGCTCTACGGGAAGGCCGTGAGTATCCCAGCCTGCCTTGAATGATACGGCTTCACCGTTCATTGAGTGATATCTCGGTATAACGTCCTTGATAACACGAGTCTTGATATGACCGATATGAGGTCTGCCGTTAGCTGTCGGAGGACCGTCGAAAAGCGTGAACTTGGGCGTGCCGTCCTTAGCGGGCTTCAAAGATCTCTTATAGATGTCGTGTTCTTTCCAGAAATCGAGAACTTCCTTCTCTCTTTCTACGAAATTCATGTCACTTGTAACTTTCTTGTACATGAGATAACTCCTGCGGTTAATAATTATTAATACTCAATAAAATCGATCTCTTCACTGTCTGTGTAGAAGACCCAGATTGTACCGTGGCTTGCGTCATCGCAGTTAGGCTGATCTTCTGTGTGATCAACAGTGTGTCCGTTGTATGTATCACCGGGCTGGGGAATTCCGTCAGCATTCTCCTCAGATGTCTCTGCAGGAGCCTCTGTCTCAGCGGGAGCTTCTGTCTCGGCAGATGTCTCAGCAACTTCTGCTGTTGTTTCAACAGTTGTTTCAGCTGCTGTCTCAGCTGCGGATGTCTCAGCTGTATCGTTGCCGCAAGCAGCAAAACTTAATGCCGTAATTCCGATAACCGTAATAATTGCAATAATTCTCTTACTCATAACTCCATTCCTTTCAAACAATAAAAACCATAATATTATCCGTCGAAACGCCATTTTTTTCAAGAAGAGCCTGAAAGCCCTCGGCACCCGTAGTCAAGTTGGACACGGGATAGGCCTCAAAGCAGCAATCACCGCACATTACAAGGATTATCGAGTCGTTGGAATAGGATCCCTCGGGCAGTGTTCCGGTTATAGTGAGATACTCCCCGGCCTCTGCTACTGCAAGATCCGCTATTTCAACCTCGACAGCATCAGATGGAAGTTCCCTTACAGGAGAAGGAAGTCTTGAAGGCGCCGTACAAAGCTGGGAAATGAATCTTTCGGCCTTCTCTATGACAAGATAATCCGGAAGCTGCGACAGGAAATCGTTTATCTGGCAGGAATTGGACCTTGAGAAAAAAGCATGCTCAAAAGGCTCTGCCATAAACGGCAGCACGGCACTTCCGAAGGAATCACGATACATGAGAAGTCTCTCTTCCCCGTTACTTCCCGTTCCTATCCTGAAATCAAAGTTGCTTTCCACGGGCGCATCGTAAGTAAAGGCGGGCATCACCTCGAAAAGCATCTCGCGCTCCGTTGCTTCATCCGTCGGATAGATCATTTGCTCGAGATCGCCCTGATGAGGCTCACCGAAGATGATCTGCTCACCCGAATAGTCGTGATGAGGCACTGCGAGCTCATCCAACATGAGATTAGATGCGATGGCTGCACCTAAAGTATTCCAGTGGGAATCACGATGACAGTAATATTCGTCAGAAGAATTAAGATAACCATCGTATGATCCGAAGTCTACAAAGTTAACGTCCGTCTCACTTAACAAAGAAATCAGCAATTCACGGTTGCCTGGGCCTTCTCCCGGCACAAGATAATACGGCATATACTCAGGATAGATCGTATTCTTGTTAGCTGCGATAACGAAAAGGAATTCAATGCCGTTATCCTCACAGTACTCGTTAACAAGCTCGAGGTGTCTTACCGCATTATGAAGCTGACGGTCAGTTAATATGTTGGTTCTCTGATAATCACCCAATGTGTCATTAAAGAAAAGCCAGTCCCCCTGACCTACGATGACACCGCTTTGTGATGAAGTCTTGAAAAGCTTCCCGGTGATATCGGAATACAAAGTAACCATCTGCTGTCTTAATGCAAATCTGCTTTCAAACAGAGTTCCCAATTCCTGAAGATAATTCTTGTTAATCCCCTCTTCTTCGCTGTAGAAAACAGGCATGACAAGCTCTTCCCCCGTCTCCGATTCAGAAGGGCCGAATACGAACATTCCGACTGACGGGATGAGAAGTATAACGAGGAATATCAGAAGATAGATTGTCGATATATGTTTTCTCATAGCTTAGAACCTGAAATATATGAACGGATTATAGGAACCCGATGACAGACACAGCATTGCAAGAACAACAGCACATATCGATGCTATGTAAGACAATCCCTGCAAAGATTTCTTATCCTTAAACTTGTCTGCTACAGGCATCGAGAAGATGACACCTGCTGCAAGAGCCGTAAGATTCATGGGATTAACAAGCTTCATGAACATCATTGTTGAATCGATTGTTCCCGTGAAGCTGAACATTCTTGAGATCATAACACCGAAGTCACTTATTGAATCGCATCTGAACAATACGAATCCTATTAGTACAACAAACACTAGATAAACATGAGACAGGATCTTCACAAACGCATTCTTCTTCTCTTTCTTAGGGATGAACTCCTCTATCATGAGGAAAGCTCCGTGGTAAAAACCCCAGAGAAGGAAAGTCCAGTTAGCTCCGTGCCAGATACCTGTACATGCAAATACGATGAATTTGTTTATGATCGTACGTGCCTTGCCCTTACGGTTGCCGCCTAACGGGATATAGAGGTATTCCTTGAACCAGGAGGAAAGCGAGATGTGCCATCTTCTCCAGAACTCCTTGATGCTTGATGCAATATAAGGATGGTCGAAGTTCTCCTTAAACTTAAAGCCGAACATGAGTCCAAGACCAATCGCCATATCGCTGTATCCCGAGAAGTCAAAGAATATCTGAAGCATGTATGCTGCCGCACCAAGCCAGGCAGTCTTAGCATCAATTACCCCAAGGTCACCGAATATGGTGTCGGCTATGACGGCAACGTTATTTGCGATGAACACCTTTTTCGCAAGGCCCATGGCAAAACGTCTTATGCCGAGAGCCGTGTTGTCAGAAGTTACGCATCTTGAGAGGATCTGTGCTTCGATGTCACGGTACTTTACGATAGGGCCCGCGATAAGCTGCGGGAAGAAAGAGATGTAAAGAAGAAGCCTTCCGAAGTTTTTCTGTACGTTGCAGTCTCCCCTGTAGACGTCAATGACGTAAGACATAGCCTGGAAAGTAAAGAACGAGATTCCGAGAGGAAGCGTTACGTCAGGAACAGGCACAGACAATGAGAAAGTGCTGTTAACAAACGTTACGAGGAACACAGTGTACTTAAAGAAAACAAGTGCACCAAGATTTACTATTACGCCAATAGAAAGGAAAGTCTTCTTAAGCTTAAGGTTATCCTTGAACTTATCGATAAGAAGCGCCGACACAAAGTTTAAAAGTGCCGAAGCTGCCATGAGAAACACATAAACAGGCTCACCGTAAGCATAGAAAAGAAGACTTGCTACAAGAAGTAAGGCATTCTTAATGCGTATATTCCTGAATATCCTGTCGAGTATCAGGATACAGGGCAAGAATATACAAAGAAATGTCAGTGAGCTGAATACCAATTAGTGTTTCCTTATCAGATTCCCAAATCGTTTCCGGCGATACGCTGTTCGTAGATGAACTGACGAACATAATCAGTAAGAACTTCAATCCACTTTGCATAACCGGAATAAGTCATGTGAACATTGCCGTCACTGCAGTAGTTAGCTGCAAATCTTCCGGAGCTGTCGAGGAAAGGCGTATTTGTATCAATGAAGTAGCAGTTGCTGTGAGTATCACAGTATTCTCTCATTCCCTGATTCAAAGCATTGATATCGGAATTCATGGGACGTCCGTCACGGCTCGGCGTGCATGCCTCAACGAAAATGATAACGTTGGGATTAACACTTCTGATGTCATCAAGATAGCTGTAGTATCTCTGAACTACGCCGTTACAGATGTCGTTAGTTCCCATGCAGATAAATGCGAATCTTGCACCGGAGTTTCTGATTATGTCTCTTGCTCTCATGGGTGTGCCGTTAAGCTGAGGAATGTAAGCACTTCTGTTAGCCTGGTCATTAAGAAGTGAGTATGAAGCTCTTGCGCATACTCTGATATTGCCCATGATGCCTCTGCCGTAAGCGTTGAAGTACATGTTGAATCCGTCAGTTACGGAACTTCCGATAAGAACCGACTGATTGAAGAAAGCAGTAACATCAGCATCGCTTATGATGGATGCTCCGTTGCCTGTTCCGGGAATGATGCCTCTCTCTTCACAGTAGTCAACAAACTCAGTTGAATTAGCGAAACTTAAGAAGAGCATCTCAAGATTGGAATTAAGATTGCTTCCCATTCTTGCTGTGTATGAAGCTACTTCCTGAGCGGAAGGATTACGTCCGAGGAAGGTATTGTAGAACAAAGTAACGATTGTAGTATTGCTCATGGACTGAGCTCTGGACATGAATTCCTGACTGTGCATAAAACCATATGCAGCATCAAATCCGGTTGTTCTTCCGGATGAAAGCTTAGATCTCCAGTCTGCAAGGCCTGTGGGATCAGCAGATCTTCCGAGGAATCCGGAATAAAGATGATTTACAAATTCATCAATGCCGCCGTTAGCGGAACTGTTCTGAGATGAAGATGATGAAGCACCTGTGCTGATACCGTAGGAAGCACAGATCTGTGCCCACTCCGAAGAACCTACAAAGCCATTAAAGACCAGCTCTCTTGTGGAGCCGCTGTTAAGTGACTCAGTCCAGGCGGAAAGTCCTGTATCATCAGCCTCTCTTCCGAACATTGTGCGGTACAAGGTAACGACGAATGTACGGTTATCAAGATTTCTTCTCTGAAACTCATTCGAGAACAAAAAGCCCCTTGCAGCCTGTGAACCTGATACTCTTCCGGAAGTTAAGCTGTTTACCCAGTTGTTAAAGCCGCCCTGATCGGGTTCTCTTTCAAGACAGATCTCGTAAAGTCTTGTTACGAAGCCCTCCACGCCCTCTGTCGTATCAGCATTAACTTGGTTGCTTCTAATTCCTGCACCGAATGCGATGCTTATAGAAATGCTCAAAGTGAGAAGTATCGATAACAGTTTGCTCCTCATTAGTTCTCTCCTTCAAAATAGCCGCTCATGTCGATGGAAGAAAACTCTTCCTCAAGCGGAAGTTTAACAGCCTGGTGAAGCTTAGCCGATTTATAGATACCCATTAGGTTATCAACGGATGTATATCCTGCATAAGCATCAGCTATGGGCTGTCTGTCGTTTGCAATTGAATCAATAAGATCCGTATAGATGGCAGTATGAGGATTAAGTGCACCAAGCAAAGATGAGATGCCGCCCTTCTTGATCTGCCTTCTTATATACTTGCCGTTAAGCTTCTTACCGTTTCCGTCCCTGATATTAAGACTGGGCTTACCCTGTCTAATTCCCATGGTGATAACGCCGTTCTCACAGAACACAGAGAACTCGGCAGCCTTATCCTTATCAGATGTGCATGTAGTGCCTTCGATTGATGCCAATGAACCGTCATCCATCTTAAGAACTGCCATTCCGAGATCTTCTGCCTCGATATGTGCTCTTCTCTGGGAGATCATGGACACGGCTTCCACAGGTTTTGATCCCATGAGCCACACAAGAAGGTCGATAGCATGGATCGTCTGATTCATGAGTGCGCCTCCGTCAGACTTCCAGGTTCCTCTCCATGCTGCACTTCCGTAATAATCGTCACCGTGACCCCATCTTACGAAGATGGAACCGTGAGTAACTTTGCCGAACTTTCCTTCATTAATGTCATCGTGCACGAGTCCGACGATTGGGAAATATCTGTAAATATGTCCCATCGCAAGCTTCTTACCGGTCTTAACTGACAGCTCATATATGTCACGGCTCTGCGACGAAGACATTGTCATAGGCTTCTCAAGAAGAAGGTTGCATCCGTTTTCAAGTGCGAACTTCGCTATCTCGAAGTGAAGACCTGACGGTACCATAACCGATACGATATCGGGCTTAACCGTAGTAATGGCTTCCTTATAATCTTTGAAATACGGAACAGACGGATCAAGCTTCTTAGCAGCTTCTTCCGATACATCAACCAGCGCCGCAAGTTCAACACGGTCGCTGTTCTTCTTTATGGCTTTAAGGTGCTTAACAGCAACTCTGCCGCAACCTATTAAAAGTACTTTATATTTTTCCATGCCGCTATGATAACACTTAGAAGTCAATTTGCATATTAAGTAATATAAAAAGAGCGGCCGCATAAGCGACCGCCCAATTATTGAAGGATAAATGATAATTATCAGATTCTTGCTACGCCGGAATCTCTTGCAGCCTTAGCAACAGCCTCAGCAACAGCCTTACCGACACGGGGATCAAATGCGTCAGGAAGAATGTACTCAGCTGTGAGCTCATCCTCAGAAACGATAGAAGCGATAGCCTCAGCAGCAGCGATCTTCATAGCATCGTTGATATCGGAAGCTCTTACATCGAGAGCACCTCTGAAGATACCAGGGAATGCGAGAACGTTGTTAACCTGGTTAGGGAAGTCAGAACGACCTGTAGCCATAACTGCAACGCCTGCCTTCTTAGCCTCATCAGGCATAATCTCAGGTGTAGGGTTAGCACATGCGAATACGATAGGGTTAGGTGCCATTGTAGCAACCATCTCAGCTGTAAGAACGCCGGGAGCGGAAACACCGATGAATACGTCTGCGCCCTTGATAACCTCAGCGAGAGGGCCCTTCTTATTCTTCTGGTTAGTGATCTGAGCCATTTCCTCCTTAGCGGGGTTCATGTTCTGACCTCTTCCCTTATAAACAGCACCTGTTCTGTCGCAGAGAACTACATCCTTGAGGCCTCTGGAGATAAGGAGCTTTGTGATAGCGATAGCAGCAGCACCGGCACCGTTAACAACAACAGAGATGTCATCGATGTGCTTGCCTGTGAGCTTAAGAGCATTGATCATACCTGCAAGTGTGATAACGGCT
>CAMJGB010000019.1 GCA_946405115.1 uncultured Clostridia bacterium
TTTGGGTTACATCTGCTCCGGTCTCCAGAGCATGACAATCTGGAAGAACACAGCTTCCCTCGCTGCGACAACATGTGACATGGTTAACGCTATCTTGAGCGGCAACACACCTAACACATCTACAACATACAACAACGGTGTAATCGAAGTTCCTTCTAACGAGACAGCAGTTACAGTTATCACACTCGATAACATCAACGAGCCTGTTGATGCAGGTTACGTAGATGCTGCAGACATCGAAGGTTATCCCGGATAATTAATGATCTGAAGATCAAAAAATAGGGTTACTGCGGATCGGGGAGTCCTAAAGCTCCCCGGTTTCATGAGAACTCCCCGGTCCGCTTATTTCAAAAAACAACAACTGAAGCAGAATTCAAACTGAGAGGAAATACACATGGCTGACGAATATATCCTGGAGATGAGAAATATCACCAAAGAGTTTCCGGGTGTTAAAGCTTTAAATAATGTGAATTTTAAGGTAAAGAAGGGTGAGATCCATTGCCTTGTCGGTGAGAATGGAGCCGGAAAAAGTACATTGATGAAGGTGCTTTCCGGAGTTTGGAAATACGGTTCATATACTGGTGATATCGTATTCGACGGCGAGGTACAACAGTTTAAGAGTATTGCAGACAGTGAGGCCAAGGGTATTGCCATAATCTATCAGGAGTTGGCTCTTTTCCCGGAACTGTCGGTATATGAGAATATATTTATGGGCCACGAGATCATGAACGGCGCTACGATCGACTGGAATAAGACGATCGTTGAGTCCCAGAAGTATCTCAACAAAGTTAGACTATATCTTGACCCGTCATTAAAGGTTAAGGCGTTAAATACAGGTAAGCAGCAGTTAGTCGAGATCGCGAAGGCATTATCAAAGAATTGCAAATTGTTGATCTTCGATGAGCCCACATCATCACTTAATGAAGATGACAGTGAGAACCTGCTTAACATCATGAGAGAGTTAAGAGAGCAGGGCATTACATGCATTATGATCTCTCACAAACTCCGTGAGGTAACAGCTATCGCAGATACAATCACAGTTTTAAGAGACGGATCCACGATCTGCTCACTCGATGCAAAGACAGATGATATCTCCGAGGCTAACATCATCAAGAACATGGTTGGAAGAACCATTGATGATATCTATCCCAAGCGTACAGAGAAGAATATTTCGGACATCATGTTCGAAGTAAGAAATCTTACTGCAGAAGACCGTGAGACCGGCAGAGTGATCCTTAAGGACGTAAGCTTCAACGTAAGAAGAGGCGAGATCGTAGGCCTTCAGGGGCTCATGGGTGCAGGACGAACAGAGTGTGCGCTCGCAGTATTCGGAAATCCTTACAAGTACAAGATCACAACAGGTGATGTCTGGCTCGATGGGGAGAAGGTAAACTTCAAAAACCCCAAGCAGGCAATCAAGAAGGGACTTGCTTATGTAAGTGAGGACCGTAAGGGTAACGGTCTGGTGCTTATCCAGGATGTACGCTACAACACAACACTTGCCAATCTGGAAGAACTCGTTAAGGGCATTGCCATCGATGAGAACAAAGAGATCGGCATAGCAAATCAGTACAAAAAAGATATCAATATCAAGACTCCCACAATCGCACAGAAGGTTGGAAACCTCTCCGGCGGAAATCAGCAGAAGGTACAGATTGCCAAGTGGCTGTTCTCACACCCGAAGGTTCTTATCCTCGATGAGCCTACAAGAGGTATCGATGTAGGAGCAAAGTTTGAGATCTATTCGATTATGAATGACCTCGTAGCAAAGGGAATGAGCATAATCATGATCTCATCAGAACTTCCTGAAGTACTCGGTATGTCAGATCGTCTCTACGTAATGAGTGAAGGAAAGATAACAGGTGAGCTCGATATCGAAGACGCCACCGAAGAAAAGGTCATGAAGATGGCCATCAATGCCTAAGACAAAGAACAATTAACAGGAGGGAAACAAAATGGGCAAGTCTCAAAATGGTTTTAAGGAGTTGGTTACACTTATAAAAACCAATGCCTCAAGCTACATGATGTATTTCGCTCTCGTAGTGATAATGCTCGTTTTTCAGATCTGGACAAAGGGAGCTTTCTTCACAGCCCAGAACATTAGTAATCTTTTTAACCAGGCAGCATACGTCGGCGTTCTCGCCATCGGTATGACGCTCATATTGATCCTTAAGCACATCGATCTTTCCTGCGGATATGTAGCAGGTCTTTCCGGAGCTGTTGCAGCCATCCTTATGGAAAAGATGGGAGTCAATGTATGGCTCGCCATGTTGATCGTACTCCTTATGGGTCTCGCTATCGGTTTCTATCAGGGTACACTCGTTACTAAGATGGGAATTCCCGCATTTATCACGACTCTCGCGGGAATGTTCATATTCAGAGGTCTTCTTTCAAGATCACTTGCTAAGACAGGTACAATCATCGTTACAGATCCTACATTCAAGGCTATGTGCCAGGGCTTTATTCCTGACATCCCCGGCAACCACACAGGCGTGCACATCGTTACTATGATCGTTGCAGTTATTGCTGTTGCAGCTCTTATCTGGTCACAGGTAAGAAGCAGAAAGAACAAGCAGAAGTATGGATTCCCCGTTACTTCCACTTGGATCTTCGTTACAGGCCTTGTTGTAGTATCAGTAGTTATTCTCCTTGCAGCTTGGATGCTCGCTATCTATAAGGGTATCCCGATCAGTGCCTGCATCGTAGGAGTTATTCTCGCAGCTTACGCATTCATGCTCTCCAAGACAAAGCTCGGCCGTCATATCTACGGTATCGGTGGAAATGACCAGGCAGCTGAGCTCTCAGGTGTAGATGTTAAGAAGGTTACTCTTTTCGCCTTCTGTTCGATGGCGGTACTCGCTGCAGTGTCCGGCTTCCTCTACACCTCAAGACTTTCATCAGCAACACCTACTGCAGGTCTTGCTTTCGAGATGGACGCTATTGCTTCATCTTATATCGGTGGTACGGCTGTATCCGGCGGTGTAGGTAAAGTTACCAACGCAATCATCGGTACATTCGTTATCATGTCGCTTACCAACGGTATGAACCTCTTGACGATTGACATTTCCTATCAGTACATCGTTAAGGGAATCATCTTCATTATCGCGGTAGCGTTTGACGTAAAATCAAGAAAGAAGTAATACTTTTTTCCTGATTATAACCTCCCCAACACCAAAAATTGTCGTATGCAGGATTTTGCATACGACAGTTTTGGTCGTTTATAATATAATTTATGGTTGTTAAGGAGGTATGACATGTATACCGTAATCGTTGCGGATGACGAAGAAGAGATCCGCAGAGCCTTAGTTAGGAAGATAGATTGGAACAGTTTGGGCTTCGAATTAGTAGGAGAAGCCAGTAACGGAGCAGAGGCCTTGGATCTTACCGAGAAGCTTTGCCCCGATCTTTTGCTTACTGACATAATGATGCCTTTCATAGGCGGTATCGAGCTTGCAAGACAGGTTCGAGAGGTCCGTCCTTCCACGCAGATTGCATTCCTTACAGGCTACGAAGTCTTCGAATATGCGAAGCAGGCCATCCAGTACAACATCATAAGCTATCTGTTAAAGCCCATTTCCGCTGAAGAATTAAGCGCGGAACTGGTTAAGATAAGAAAGATCATAGACAAGAAGTTCGAGCAGTTCCGCTCCACGAACGAAGCTAAGGAGCATCTCGACACCTTGTCTTTTGTTATGCCTTTGCTCCTCGACGGCTACACACACGCCGATTCCACGCAGAGCAGGGGAAATATAATAAGCGAAGCCGACAGGCAGGGCCTTGTGGTACCCGGAACTGAGACGTCTTACTGCGTTCTCGTAACAAGCATCAAGGACAAATCCGGCATCAACGTCACCTCGAAGGCTTGCGTAAACTCATTCGACATCATCTTAAGTAAGTACTTGAAGCACGTAAGCTTCTACATGGACGGGCGTGTAATAACGCTTCTTCACGGCACTGAGCGTTCCCTCGAAAAGTATCTGCACATCGCCGTGGAAGACATAAGCCAGAGCGTAGAGCGTATCATGAACTGCAGCAGCTTCATCGGAATAAGCAGAATCGGAGATGATATCCTTAATCTTCACGAGCTTTACGTGGAGGCTATGAATGCCATCTCTTACAACAGCGATACTAACGGAAGCATCAGGTACATATCCGACGTTGAGAATGATTATTTCTCTGATATCGAGCTTTTCGAGAACTTCGTTGCAGAGGAGGAAAGATTCGTAAGAGGAGGACTTGCGGCGGAAGCAGGAGAAGCTGCAGATAAGCTTTTCGATGCGCTTGAGAACGTAAGTAAGTACAAGTTAAGCGCGAACTTCATTGTGCCGAATCTTACTTCTTCCGTGTACAAGATCCTGTATTCCGTAGTAGATAAGGAGCATACGGATAAGCTTCAGGCAGAGTGCCCTCTGCAGATGACCGATCTTTACGGCAATATCGCGAATATCAGGGAGTACTGTAAGAACCTCTGCGTAAATGCGGCAGAGCTTGTTAAGGATCAGTGCAAGAAGTCAGGTTCACGTCACTGCGAGCTTGCTTTGGATTACATCAATAAGGAATTTGCAAACCCCGATATCTCGCTTGTAAGCGTAAGCCGTGAAATCGCGGTGAGCCCCAACTACTTAAGTGCTCTTGTTCGTAAGGAGACGGGAAGCACGTTTATTGAGCTTCTTACAAAGAGGAGAATGGAGGAAGCGCAGTCGCTTCTTAAGTATCCTGCTTTTAAGATTAAGGACGTCGCCATAAAGTGCGGATACGTCGATCAGCATTACTTCAGCTACAGCTTTAAGAAGGAGACGGGTATGTCTCCGATCCAGTTTAAGAAGCAAAATACTGATCAGGAAGAACAAGAGGGTTAAGAGGATAGTGTTTAAAGGAGATAGAAAGCCTAATATTACTTTGGCGAGAGCCATGATACTGGTTGTTATGACGATGGTTTTTTCTGCTGTTGTCATAGCTTTGGTCGTATTTAACGTAGTGTTCCGTAATTCACTTGAGAAGGCTGCTGTCACAAGTGCAGGACAGTCGGTCGATCAGGTAGCCGTTACGCTTAATAACTATACAGATGACATGATAAGGATCATGGACATGCTCTATCAGCACAGTCTTGAGGATCCCGATACTCAGGAGGAGCTGTTTGACAGCCTTATCGATATCAGAAATGACGTTGTTATGGTCGCAACATACGACATGCATAACAACAATACCGGTATATGGTCGAATTACCCGGTTAAGGAGATGATCTATACCAATCTCTCTTTGTTCTCGGTTCCTTCGAATGCTGCAGGCGGAATAAGCATCTCAGCGCCTCACGTAGTAACGGTTCTTCAGGATTACTATCCCTGGGTCGTTACGCTTACCAAGACAACTGAAGTAGAGACTTTCAGTAATGCGGCAAAGGTTGCGATCGACGTAAGATTCTCCACCATCGCAAGATATATCGATGAAGTCGGTATCGGACAGCACGGTTACTGCTTCATTATCGACGGTGAAGGAAACATCATCTATCACCCGCAGCAGCAGCTCATCTATTCCGGCCTCAAGACTGAAGGAGAGGATCAGTTCCTGCTTCTTGAGGACGGTTCTCATGTCGTAGACGGTGTCATCTATACCGTCAAGACTCTTGAAAACTGTAACTGGAAGATCATCGGCGTTACTTACCTGGATGAGATCGTAAATGAGAGAGTTAAGACGATGGCTACGGCTTCGGTTCTTATCTTCCTCGTTGTTGTTCTTCTAACATTCCTGTTCGGAAGCCAGTTATCATATCTGTTTACCAAGCCTGCGAATAAACTTGCAGGTGCCATGCGTGAGTTCGAGGAAGATGCTTCAGGATTTGTATTTGAACCGATTCGAGGGTCTGTAGAGGTTAATGACCTGTCGGATTCATTCGAGCATCTTGTTAAGCGAATCCAGCAGTTGATGGAAGAAGTTAAGCAGGAGGAGACTACGCTTCGTAAGACTGAGCTTAAGGCCTTGCAGGCGCAGATCAATCCGCACTTCCTCTATAACACTTTGGATTCCATTTCCTGGATGTGCGAAGAGGGGAAGACGGAAGAGGCAGTTCTCATGGTAAATGCTCTTGCCAAGCTGTTCAGGATCAGTATCAGCAGAGGTCGCGAGATCATTCCCATCGATAAGGAAGTTCAGCATGCCGAATGTTATCTTCAGATTCAGAAGTTCAGATATACGAACCACTTCGATTATGAGTTCGAGGTGGAGGATTCATGCAAGGATTATCTTTGCAACAAGATAACCTTACAGCCTCTGATCGAGAATGCCCTCTATCACGGCCTTGATATGCAGGATGAAGGTCATATCAGCATCCGCATTAAAGAAGACGGAGAAGACGTTCTTATGGAGATTGAGGATAACGGTATCGGCATGACTGAGGAGCAGATTTCTGAGTTGTTCGTCAATGACGGTACGGATAATCACGGCATCGGCGTTAAGAACGTTAATGACAGAATCAAGATTTATTTTGGTGATAAGTACGGAATCTCAGTCAGATCCGAACTTGATGTGGGAACTTGCGTAAGCATCAGGATTCCCAAGATTACCGAGGAGAGTAAGTATGAGAAGTAAGAAGAGCAGATTTCCTTATGTGGTCATATTGAGCATGATCCTGATAGGTCTGCTCGGGCTTGGCATATACGTTCTCGTAAGAAGAGCATATACCAATGAGTACAAAGTAGGCGTTGATAAGTCCTATATAGTCGTTATCGGTAAGTCAGATACATCGGCTTTCTGGATTAGCGTTGCTTCGGGTGCGAGAGCCGCCGCTGCCGAATATAACCTCGACATGCGCTTCGTAGCTCCTGCAAGCGAGGAGAACTATGAAGCTCAGAATGAGATGATAAGAGCTGCGATCATAGGACGCGCGAAAGCTATCATCTTCTCAGCCATCGATTACAACGGCAATGCGGAAGCAATAAATGAGGCTATTGCCGCAGGAATTCCTGTAATCGTTATCGACAGTGACGTTAACTGCGAAGGCGTAACATGCCGAATAATGACAGATAACTACCTTGCCGGAAGAATGGCGGGTGAGCAGGCGCTTCGCAACAACCCCAGATCATTGATCGTCGGAGTCGTTAATTACGATATCAACTCAGCTAACGGACAGCAGCGTGAGCAGGGCTTCGTTGATGCTGTTAATGAGTCAGGAAGAGTCATAGACATCTATACCGTTAACTGCATTTCCACAGAGGAATCTGCTTATGAGGGCACATGTCAGCTCCTTTCCGAGCATCCTGACATCAATACCATCGCAGCATTGAACGAGCTCATGAGCTTGGGTTCAGGATATGCCATAAGAGATCTGGGACTTGCAGATGATGTTGATATATATGCGTTTGACAGTAACGTAGTATCTGTCGGAATGCTTGAGACAGGAGAGATAGAGGGACTCATCGTTCAGAATCCTTATGCAATGGGATATCTAGGAGTAGAGACAGCTTATAGGATCATCAACGGACAGACTTTGCCTTCAAGCCAGATCGGTACGACTACCACATATGTATCATCTTCAAACATGTACGATGCTGATATCCAGAGAATGATATTCAGATTCGGGGACTGATCTGACCGTTAGCGGTCAAAGATGAACGAATTATAAAGATTTGTCAGTTTTATTTAACTTCTCGCCTTCTTATATTAAAATTAAAAGATAGTACGGTTTGCCGGGTGCAGGCCATTCGGGGAGTTATTTATGACCAGAAGACTGACTCAGAGAGGCAACATGAATGATCGCATGGATGTTGCCTTGAACAAATTCAGATCACGTATGACATCTTATCCGCCGGGAATGTGTCCTCTCGTTATGTATCGTTCGATACTTCAGATGTCCATTAACCAATCCTGCGGTAAGTGTATTCCTTGCAGAGACGGACTCGTCGAGGCAGAGAGAATCCTGAAGAGAATCATCGAAGGGGATGCCGAGATGGGTGCTCTCGAAGAACTGAAGGATCTTTGCAACATGATATCCGAGACAGCTGACTGCGCAGTAGGCGTAGTAGCAGCGAACACTGTTCTTGACAGCCTTGTTGAATTCCCGGATGAGTATAAGAGCCACATCGAGAATCACCGCTGCGTAGAGAATGTTAATCAGACGGTTCCCTGTATCACGATGTGTCCCGCACATGTAGATGTACCTGGTTATGTAGCGCTTATTAATGAAGGCGACTACGCAGGTGCGATCAATATCATAAGAGACCGCAATCCTTTTCCGACAGCATGTGCGATGGTATGTGAGCACCCTTGTGAGAAGAAGTGCAGAAGAACCATCATCGATCACCCGATCAATATCAGAGGTCTTAAGAAGTTTGCAGTAGACAGCATCGCTGCAGATCAGGTCAAGACTCCGACTCCCAATGTAGCTACAGGTAAGACGATAGCAGTCGTAGGCGCAGGTCCTTCAGGACTTACTGCAGCCTACTTCCTTGCTCTTATGGGTCACGCAGTAGAGCTTTTCGATGAGCACGATAAGCTCGGAGGCATGCTACGTTACGGTATCCCTGAGTACAGGCTTCCCAAGGCAAGACTTGATGAGGATATCCGCGCGATTCTTGCAGCAGGTGACATTAGAGTTCACACGAATACGAAGATAGGACGCGATATTACGGTACAGGAGCTCGAGGAGAAGTACGATGCAGTTTACTTAGGACTCGGAGCTCAGCTTGGCAATAAGATGCCGGTTAAGCATGCTGACTGTGAGAATGTAGTAGCTGCTGCTGATTTCCTTCAGGCAGTTGCAAGGGGAGATGCTCCCGATCTTACAGGCAAGAGAGTCGCTCTCATCGGAGGCGGTAACGTAGCCATGGATGCAGCAAGAACTGCCGTAAGACTTAATGCCGAAACAGTAAATGTATTCACGCGTAAAAGAGATGACTACACGGCTCTTGAGACAGAGATCGAGAGTGCTATGCAGGAAGGCATAAGATTTACGACGCTTTTAAGCTTCCTCCATCTTGAGGAGGATAAGGATAATCCGGGACAGCTTTCTGCAGTATGGCTTCAGCCTGAGATCGTCGGCGAGTACGATGAGTTCGGCTTCGTTAAGACAGAGCACTCAACGAAGTATCCTTACAGATTTAAGTGCGATTACCTGATCATGGGTGTCGGCCAAAGATGCGATGTTGCTGTGTTCGAGGAAGCAGGAATCCCCACTAACAGAGGCAGAATTCTTGCAGATACAGCTTGCATCATCGAAGGCAAGGAGAAGTTCTTTTCCGGCGGCGACTGTGTTACAGGCCCTTCTACTGCCATTAATGCCATCGCAGCAGGTCAGGTAGCAGCTTACAACATCGATGAGTTCTTAGGCTATCACCATAAGCTTGATTGTGACTCAAAGGCTCCGACTCCCATGCCTAACAAGTGCATCCCTACGGGAAGAGCTGAGATAGAGGAGAGGGATCCTTACGAGCGTAAGAGAGACTTCCTGCATGTTGAGGAGGACATGACACTCGAAGAGGCTCAGCGCGAATCAGGCAGATGCTTGAGATGTGATTACTACGGCTGCGGCTGTATGGAAGGAGGCAGAGCTCCATGGTAAGCATTACAGTTGACGGCAAAGTATTAAGCGTAAACGACGACAGCACTATCCTTGAGGCGTGCCGCGAAAATGGGATCAGCATCCCCACACTTTGTTACTTAAAGCAGATTAATGAGATCGGTTCCTGCCGTCTTTGCATGGTAGAGATCGAAGGCTATAAGAACCTCTTTGCTTCGTGCCGCACGAAGGTCAAGGAAGGCATGGTTATTTCTACCGATTCCGAGAAGATTACGGCATATAGGAAGCACATGCTTGAGCTTATATTGTCCAACCACAAGGTTGACTGCCTTAATTGCCCCAGAAACGGCTTCTGTCAGCTTCAGCAGCTTTGCAATGAGTTCGATATCAAGGATACGAAGATCGAGGGCTCAAGAAGGCATATCGCAGATAAGCTTCCCAAGGTAGAGAACAACCCTTATCTTGCATACGATCCGAGCAAGTGCATTCACTGCTATCGCTGTATCAGTGCATGTAACCGTGCTGCGGTAAATGAGACTTTGCAGAGCGGCAGAAGCGGATTGTTCCGCACTATAGAAGCGCCGTTCGGCGAGAACTGGAAAGAGACAGGATGCGAGTCCTGCGGTAACTGTGCGGCAGCCTGTCCCACAGGAGCTCTTACTCTTAAGAGAAAGAGAAAGTACAGAAGATGGGAGACAAAGAAGGTTCTTACTACATGTCCGCATTGTGCTACAGGCTGTCAGTTCTATCTCATAGTTAAGGATAACAAGATCGTAGATACACAGCCTTACGACGGACCTTCCAACCACGGTCTTCTCTGCGTTAAGGGAAGAAGCGGAAGTTTTGACTTCGTTCATTCTCCCGACAGAATTACAACGCCTCTTATCAAGAACAAGGAGACGGGCAAGTTCGAGCCTGCAACCTGGGATGAGGCGATCTCCTACACAGCTAAGAAGCTTATGGAGATAAAGGAGAAGTACGGTAACGAGTCTCTCGCAGGATTTGCATGTTCAAGATCTGCGAACGAAGACATTTACATGGTTCAGAAGATGGTCAGAACCTGCTTCGGTAACAACAATACCGATAACTGTGCGAGAGTATGTCACTCCGCTACTGTAGCAGGCCTTGCCAAGACATTGGGCTCCGGCGCCATGACCAACCCGATTAACGACATCACGCACGATGTGGATCTTATCCTTCTCGTCGGTTCCAATCCTGAGGAAGCACACCCTGTTGTAGGTATGCAGATCCGTCAGGCAGTAAAGAACGGAACAAGACTTATCGTTGTTGATCCGAGATCCATCGGGCTTTCCAAGAATGCAGACATTCACCTTAAGCTTCGTCCCGGTACGAACGTAGCTTTTGCCAACGGCATGATGCACGTCATCATCAAGGAAGGACTTGTTGATGAGAAGTATATCGAGGAGAACGCTGAAGGCTTCGAGAAGCTTAAGGAGCTCGTTAAGGATTACACACCTGAGAAGGTAGGCGAGATCTGCCATATAGATCCTGATAAGCTCGTCGAGGCTGCACGCATGTATGCGAAGGCAGACAAGGCGCCGATCATCTACTGTCTCGGTGTTACTGAGCACTCCACGGGAACCGAAGGCGTTATGTCGCTTTCCAACCTCGCTGTAATCACGGGAAAGATAGGAAGATCCGGTTGCGGTGTTAACCCTCTGCGTGGACAGAATAACGTACAGGGCGCATGTGACATGGGTGCACTTCCTACGGACTTCCCTGGTTACCAGAAGGTCGATAACGATGAGGTAAGAGCCAAGTTCGAGAAGGCGTGGGGTGTATCGCTCAATCCCAAGCCGGGACTTAAGGCTACGGAAGTTTTCCCTGCTGCGATAAAGGGCGACATCAAGGGTCTTTATATATGCGGTGAGGATCCGATCGTAACCGATCCCGATACAGAGCATATCAAGAAAGCTCTTACGAGTCTTGATTTCTTCGTTATCCAAGAACTGTTCATGACGAAGACTGCAGAGTATGCAGACGTTATCCTTCCGGGTACGAGCTACACCGAGAAGGAAGGTACATTCACGAATACAGAAAGACGAGTTCAGCGAATCCGTACGGCAGTAAAGCTTGAAGGCGACATGAGACTTGATACAGACATCATCATAGATCTCATGAATGCCATGGGTTATCCCCAGCCGAGACTTACGGCTTCCGAGATCATGGATGAGATCGCATCCGTAACTCCGAGCTTTGCCGGTATCTCGTTCGAGAGACTTGATAACGGTGAGAGCCTGCAGTGGCCTTGTAAGGACAAGACTACTTGCGGTACGCCTATCATGCACGTAGGACATCCGGTTAGGGGTAAGGCTTTGCTTTATCCTGCTGAATTCAAGCCTTCTAATGAGCTTCCTGATGAGGAGTATCCTTTCATCTTGACGACAGGACGAATCCTTTATCAGTACAATGCAGCTGCGATGACGAGCCGTTCGGCAGGCTTGGTAGAGATCGCAGGCGAGGGCTTCATCGAGGTTAACTTCAAGGATGCTGAAAGACTCGGCATTAAGAACGGCGAGAAGATCAACGTAGAGAGCCGCCGCGGCAAGATCACTGCTACAGCAAGAGTAGGACGCAAGGTTTCTCAGGGTGAGACATGGATGCCTTTCCATTTCCCTGATTCGCCTGCAAATGTGCTGACGAATGCTGCACTTGATGATTTCGCACGCATACCTGAGTACAAGGTCTGTGCGGTTAACATAAGCAGGATCGAATAATGGAAATAGAAGAGGCGATAAGCGCGTTTACTAAGGAAATCTCTTCTCTTGATGAAGGGGAGAGAGTATCTCTTATAAATGCAACGGGAAGGATACTCGGCGAGGACATAACCGCCGGGATATCCGTCCCGTCTTTTCCGAAGTCTGCAATGGACGGCTATGCTGTCCGTTCCGTTGATTTGGCTGACGCCTCTTCTGAGAATCCCGTTAAGCTTAATGTAATTGCATACCTTTATGCGGGTGACAAGATTCCTTCTTCCGTGCTCGAAAAGCCTTCTTACGAGAATTGTGCCGTGCGCATCATGACGGGTGCCATCGTGCCTTCAGGCTTCGACACAGTCGTTAAGCAGGAAGATACGGATTATGGGGAAAAAACAGTAAGCATTAATAAGTCCCAGAAGGCTTACGTTAACTACTGCAAGGTTGGCGAGGATATCGCTGAGGGTGCGCTTGTTCTAAAGAAAGGTGCGCTGTTAGGAAGAACTGAGATAGGTGTGCTTGCAAGCCTCGGTATAACGGAAGTTAAAGTTGTACGTAAAGTCAGGATTGCGATAATTTCGACGGGTTCCGAGATAGTTGATGTCGGTCAGGAATTAGGTGAAGCCGAGATCTATAACAGCATCGCTTACACACTTGCATCGGCTCTTAATAAGCCTTCTTTTGAAGCTGTTTTCAGCTCTGTTCCTGACGATGAGGATGAGATTATAAATGCGATTAAGAAAGCAGAAGAGACATCGGATATCATCATAACCACAGGCGGTGTGTCTGTTGGTAAGAAGGATCTTCTGCCTAAGGTGCTTGATACTGTCGGCACGAGGGCGCTTTTCGCAGGGGTTAATGTGAAGCCGGGTTCGCCTACGGTAGGTGCCGTGCTTAACGGCAAGGTGCTTCTTTGTCTGTCTGGAAATCCTTATGCAGCTGTTGCCAACTTCGATATTTATATGGGTCATATCGTTGCGAAGTTAACGGGCTGTGACGGACTTATTCCAGTGAGGGAGAAGGCTGTGCTTGCAAGTGTATTTAATAAGCCATCTAACGTAAGAAGAATCGTAAGAGCTTATGTAAGTTCGGGTGAAGTCAGGATCCATAATAAACGTCAGGAATCATCCGTTCTTTCAAGTTATCTTGGAGCTAACTGCTATATTGATATTCCATACGGTTCATCTATTAAGGAAGGGGATACAGTAGAAATCATTCGTATCCCAGAGGTGCTGTTATGAACACATCTTTAAGACCGTATTCAGTAGGAATCCTCGCGGGCGGCAAGAGCTCGCGCATGGGCAAGAATAAGGCTCTTCTGGAGTACGAGTCTGATACGTTTATCGGCCACGCCATTAAGGAGTTTCAGGGACACGAGATAATCATCTCGGCTTCGGGTCAGAAGGAATATGAGAAACTTCCTGCGAAGATTGTAAGCGACGAGAATAAGGACATCGGTCCTATTGAAGGAATAAGGCAGATACTTAAGGCGGCATCCGAAGATTATGTCTTCGTATGTGCGTGCGACATGCCTTTCATCACAGGCAAGATCTCGGATTATATCGCCGAGTTCATCTCATCCGATTACGACTGTTATGTCATCACAGACGAAAACAGAATGCATCCTCTGTGTGCGATATACAGCAAGCGAGTGCTGCCCGTTATAGAGAAGCTCATCGCGAACGGTGAGTATAAGCTAAGACTCATCTTAGAGAATTCCAGAACGAAGTTTATAAGCCTCGAGAATACGACTTTCGAGAAGAAGATAGTAAGAAACGTAAATACCAAGGAAGAGTACCGCGAACTTAAAAAGCCGGTGATCTTCGCCGTGTCGGGTTATAAGGACTCCGGCAAGACGTGGCTTATTGCGGAACTCATTAATGAGTTTATTAAGGACGGTTTTTCTGTCGGTGTTGTTAAGCATGACGGACACGACTCGATCGCTGAAGCAGAAGGCACGGATACTTATAAGTATGCCTGTGCCGGAGCTGCTGTCACGGCGATATATTCGGATTCGAAGTACGTTATAAGCGGCGCAGGGAAGACTGATCCTGAAGATCTTATCGATTACATGAAGGATTCCGATAATCCTCCGCAGATAATAATATTGGAAGGCTTTAAGTATTCTTCATATCCGAAGATCGTCCTCGGCAAAGACGGGAAATACCCTCCCGTGGACGAGTCAACTGTCATTCTTAAGATCAACGGCAGATGCGATGCAAATGAAGTCGCACGCATCAGTGATGCAGTGAAGAAATACTTAGATCTTTAAGAAGCAGGTTATCTATGAAACTCATAAATACAGTCGATGCGGTAGGGCATGTGCTTTGCCATGACATGACTCGCATTATACCCGGTAAGGAGAAGGGACCGGTTTTTCGAAAGGGACACGTCGTCACCGAAGAAGACATTCCCGTGCTCCTTTCAATAGGCAAGGAACATCTTTATGTATGGGAGATGAACGACGACATGCTGCACGAAGACGAGGCAGCAGCCGTTCTGCGTGACATCTGTACGGGTGGATCTTCCATGTTCGAGGTGACTGAACCTAGAGAGGGAAAGATAGAGATCATCGCTGCTTATGACGGGCTTCTT
>CAMJGB010000020.1 GCA_946405115.1 uncultured Clostridia bacterium
CCTGCAGAATTAGGTCTTCTGCTGTATAAGTATGCGAAAAAGTCGCGGTATCTCATGTATCGTCCCTCATCGATTCCGTTGCCGATGAGTTCTCTTACATGGCACTGCTTCTCGGCAATATGCCTGCAGTCGTCAAACTTGCACTCGGAAGCTGCTTCCACGATCTCGGGGTAGCCTCCGGATACATCTGTATATAATACACCAACTTCGAAAAGGTCAAGCGACGTGAATCCTGGAGTATCCGTAACAAAGCCTTCGTCGAACTCGAAAAGCTCCGCATGACGCGTCGTGTGCTTGCCTCGCTTTAATCTGTCGGAGATGTCTCCGACCTTCATCGTGCCTTCACCGAGAAGCTTATTACAGAAGGTGCTCTTGCCTACTCCCGAAGGGCCTGCAAGACCGGTAAGACCTGTCTTAATCAATTCGATAACTTCATCGGGAATCGGCTCTTCCTTACTTATGGAAAAGCACGGGAAGCCTGCATTCTTATAAATTGATACGAGGTTATCGCATGCATCCTTATCCTTGTCACTCTTAGAGAAAAGCACCACAGGCTTGATCTTAAGCGCGCCGGATATGATAAGCATCTTATCAAGAAGCTTAAGATCCGGTACGGGATCGGAGCATGAGAATATCAGAAGAAGAGTGTCGATATTGGCAAGCGGAGGTCTTACAAGGAAGTTCTTCCTCGGGAAGATTTTTTCCAATACAAAGGGGATATCGGGATCACCCGATTCCCCTGTAAGTACGAGATCACCGACAAGAGGCTTCATCTTCGAAAGTCTGATGTTGCCTCTTATCTGGCAAAGCCTGTAGCTGCCGTCTTCGCATCTGACGTTGAATACACCGCCGACGCCTTTTGTAATTATTCCCTTTACCTGCTCAGACATTGATTAGAATCACATCGGAGGAGGTACTTCACCAGGGTTAGGGTTAGCCCAAGGATCCTGGTTCAAAGGCTCAAATACAGCCGTGTAATTGATCGTTGTAGGTGTCATCGGATCACCGTCCGGATCGTAAACAACAAATGTGTATACGTTAGCCTCAGTTACAACGTTGCCATAAGGATCGAGCCATCTTGCGAATCTGAAGCCCTCTGCAGGAGTTGCAACGAGAGTTACAGTTGTATTTACGTCATAGTTTCCGCCGCCTTCAGCTGTACCCTGACCGTTAACTGTAGTAACGACGCTAACCTGAGCGGGTGTAGGCGTAGGCGTACCGCCTCGCTGCAGATCTTCCCATGTACCGACATAAAGCGTGATGGAAGATCTTCTCGGGAGTGTGATTCCTGCAACAGGATCAGTAAGGATTACATACTGCTGTGATTCAGGAAGAACGATAACATCTGTTGCTCCCTCGATATGTCCGATATTGATCTCTTCCTCTTCGAGAAGCTCTCTTGCTTCCTCGAGAGTAAGACCGTGCAGATCAGGAACTGTAGAACTGGTAGGAGCCTTCGCATAAACGATAACGATGGAAGAACCTACTTCAACAACTGAACCTGCAACAGGTTCAGTTCTTAATACCTGACCGGGCTCATAATCGGCATTTGTCTCTTCAAGTACACTTACCTGAAGCCCCAAAGACGAGAGTAATGAATATACTTCATGGAAATCAAGACCGGCATAGTTTGTAAGAGTAATTGTCTCAGCCTCACTTGCAACTGTGAGACGAATAGTATGCGCTCCTGTACCTGTTGCGAGTACAACACCACTATCAATATCCTGATCGATAACTGTGCCGACAGGATAATCAGAAGTAACCTGAGAAACAATCTCGTATGCAATTCTGTTAGCATCAAGTTCTTCCGTTACGACATCAATAGTTCTTCCTCTGAAATCACTGACAGTATAGTCTGTATTTTCTTCAATCTTTGTGACAGTTGTAATCGAATTAAGGATAAGCGCAGAAACACCTACCAAGACACCGACAATAAGTACAACGATGAATACAAGAAGGATATTGTCGCGAAGTCTGGACAATCTTCTTGCCTCGGCTGACTTCTCAAGGTCAGTGATCTTATCGTAATTGGGATCCTGTCTGAAAGAAACCGGGCCGGAAGGTGCAGGCTGTTCAGGCTCGTCGTTACCTGCGTTGATGATACCGTAAACACCGTTAGGATCAACCATGAGAGCATCAAGCTCAGTAACCATCTGGCGCATGGAAGAATAACGCTTATCAGGGGTCTTCTGCATGCTCTTAACGATGATGGCATCAAGACCCTTAGGAATATCGGGAACGTAAGATGAAGCGAACGGCGGTCTGTCCTGGAGATGCTTAACTGCGATGGCAATATCGGAATCTCCGTCAAAAGGAACTCTACCCGTAACCATCTCGAAGAGCATGACACCGACAGAATAGATATCTGAGGAAGGTCCTACGTTACTTCCTCTTGCCTGCTCAGGCGAGAAGTAATGTACTGAACCTACTGCGCCGCCGGAAGTCATTGTGATCGTGTTGCCGGAAGCAGCTCTCGCGATACCGAAGTCAGTGATCTTCGCAATGCGGTCTCTTGAGATAAGAATGTTCTGGGGCTTAATGTCCTTGTGAACAATGCCGTTCTTATGTGCGTATTCAAGTGCCATGCCGACCTGAATTACGATCGGAACAGCTACCTTCCAGTCCAGGTGTCCGTTCTGGTTAATAAGGTCCTTAACCGTAATACCGTCAACGTACTCCTGAACGATATATCTGAAGCTTCCCTCATGTCCTACACCGAAGACCTTAACGATATTGGCATGGTTGAGAGAAGATACAGCCTTAGCTTCTGTATCGAATCTTCTGATGAATTCTTCATTAGCTGAGAATTCGGGCTTCAATATCTTAATGGCAACCTTAACTCCCGAACCCATGTCGGTAGCGAGGTAAACGTTAGCCATACCACCGGAACCGATGAGTTTGACTATCTTATACTTGCCTGCAAATATCATGCCCTCAGGGCTCTGTGCACTCATCAAAATACTCCTCGTTTAAATTCAAAACAAACAAATTATCTTATATTATATATTATAAGTAAAGCACGGGAGGTTATAAGTTGGTTACACTTGTCCCGCACGTTCCTCTTCCTTGCTTCTTCTGAGCTGACCGCAAGCCGCCATTATATCGGTTCCCATCTCTCTTCGAAGCGTAGCGTTTATACCCTTGCTCTCAAGCGCACGTCGAAAAGCATCAACACGCTTCGGCACGCATCTCTTATAGGGGCTTCCGGGAAACTCATTGGCTGCAATAAGGTTAACATGGCAGTTTAAGCCCTTAAGAAGCCTGCTTAACTGTTCTGCGCAGGCAAAGGTATCGTTCACCTCATTAAAGAGCGAATACTCGAACGTGATCCTTCTTCCCGTCTTATTAACATAATCCCTGCATGCATCTATAAGCTCAGATATGCTGTAGGCTGAAGCCACGGGCATAAGTTCCCTTCTAAGCTCATCGTTAGGTGCATGAAGCGATATTGCAAGATTTACCTGAAGCTTAAGCTTGGTAAATTCCTTTATCTTAGGAACGAGGCCGCAAGTAGACACCGTAATGTGTCTTGCGCCCATGTTAATACCGTCGGGGTTATTCATTATCTTGATGAATTCAAGAAGATTATCGAAGTTATCAAACGGCTCTCCGATTCCCATCACAACGACAGTTCTTATCTTCTCGCCTATGTGATCCTGAGCCATGAGGACCTGGGCGACCATCTCACCTGCCGTAAGTGATCTTCCGAATCCCGCCTTCGCTGATGCGCAGAAGGAACAGCCCATCTTGCATCCTGCCTGGGATGATATGCATATGGAAAGACCGGTTTTATAACGCATTATTACGGTCTCAATTATGTTTCCGTCAGGAAGAAGATAAACGAGCTTTCTCGTACCGTCGATCTTAGATACGAACTCATCTATTATCTTCATCTCAGAGAATATGAAATCCTCATCAAGCTTCTGTCTCATAGAAGCAGGGATATTAGTCATTCTGGAAGTCTCGGTAACTCCGGAATTAAGCCATTTACTAATCTGACCTGCACGGAACTTAGGGAAGCCGTTATCAAGACACCACTTGAGCAGCTCTTCCTCGGTTAAATCCAGACAGTATTTCTTTGAAGCCTTATCCATTCTTCCTCCGAAGTTTTGCTATAAAGAAGCCTTCGCAGCCGTCTTCATCAGGCAGAAGCGTAAGCATCCCCGAACTTTCGCTAGATTTTAAACTTGCAGGCAAGAGATTGTCAAAATCACAAAGCTCATAATCCCCGTGTCTTTCGAGGAAGGATCTTACCTGATCCTCGTTCTCTCCCGCATTTATCGTACAGGTACTGTAAACGAGTGTTCCGCCCTTCTTAACAAACCTCGCCACGTTATCAAGGATGAGTTTCTGCCTTTGAATTATCTCCTGAATTCTCTCGTAACTTATGGTAAGTCTGATATCAGGCTTTCCGCCCATGATGCCTAGTCCGCTGCAGGGCGCATCGCACAGGACAAGATCAAATCTGTCGTCAGTATCAAAACTGCTGCTGTCCGCTTCAGCCGTGCTTATACCCTGAACACCCATTCTCACGGCATTTGCTTTGATCAATTCCAATCTTGAGGTATTGATATCAAGCGCAAGTATCTGAGCTTTATCCTCAGCCAATGCTGCCATATGAGTAGACTTGCCTCCCGGTGCAGCACAGCAGTCTAATATCTTCATGCCGGCCTTGGGATCAGCGACTACAGATGCAAGCTGAGCGGCTTCACCCTGAACCATGAACAAACCTTCAGTAAAAGACTTTGACTTCTCGATGGCAGGAGATTTACCTGTGGGCTTAAGTATAAAAGCATCGTCTATGAATGAAGCGGGACTTACTTCAAAGCCCTCGTCTTCAAGAGACTTTCTAAGCGAATCCTTGTCCGTCTTAAGAGTGTTCACTCTTATGGACAAAGGTGACGGTGAAAGAAGTGCTTTTGCTATTAAAGGAGCCTTATCGGCGCCGTAGGATTTTTTGAAGATGCCGTAAATCTCAGGCTTTAAAGAGTATGCTGCTTCAACGCTTTTCGATGTGCTTAAGTCACGCTGCTCGGGAGAAAGTGCCGTAACCTTACGGAGCACTGCATTAACGAGTCCCGATGCCTTGGGAGAATACCTTTTCGCGAGGTCAACGGATGTGTTTACCGCAGCGTAGTCGGGCACCTTGTCAGAGAATACGATCTGCCATACGCCGAAGCGCAGAATAGTGCGCACCTTGGGATCGAGTGAGGAAACATCCCTGCCCGATACGGACTTAATGAGGTAATCTTCGGAATAAACGTAAGTTAATGCGCCATAGACAGCAGCGCGAACGAAGTCGTCAACGCCGTTTCCGTTTAAGGAAAGGTTAGAGAAAGCTTTGTTCTCGCAGCAATCGTAAAGTATGGAATAGATGAGTTCTCTATCTTCCAAATCAATCCCCGAATCTTTGTCCCGGTCTGTAGTTATGTGCGCAGTCTAAAGCCTTCAGGCGCTTACCGCCTTCAGACTGAAGCTCGAGTATGAAGATCGAACCCTTACCGCATTTAACTTTAAGCTTGCCCTTACCTGCTACTGTGATCTCTCCGGGAGCTGCTTCCTCGGAATCTTCTTCCTCAAGAGAAGAAGCATATATTTTAATTCTCTTGCCGTTAAAGGTAGATGAGCAGCCGGGCCAAGAACTTAATGCCCTTATGCGGTCGTGTATCTGTCTTGCAGTCTGATTCCAGTCAAGGATACCGTCCTCAGGCTTTACGGGAGACGTAAGAGTTACCTTAGACTCGTCCTGAGGGATCGAAGTGATCTTACCATCAATGTAGTCATCCAAAGTATCAAGAAGAAGGTCTCTTCCGGCGTCAGCAAGCTTAGCCATGAGAGTTTCTGTTGTGTCATTAATGTCGATGGGAACTTCCACCTGTGTGAGCATGTCACCTGTGTCCATTCCCGCATCCATCTTCATGATGGTAACGCCTGTTACATCATTGCCGTCAATGATCGAGAACTGAACGGGAGCCGCACCTCTGTACTTAGGAAGAAGTGAAGCGTGAACGTTGATGCAGCCGTACTTAGGGATATCGAGCATTCTCTGAGGAAGGATCTTACCGTAAGCTGCCGTGATAATGAGATCCGGCTCAATAGCCTTAATGAACTCGTAAGACTCGTCTGTTCGTAATGAGTCGGGCTGGTATACCTCAACACCCAAAGACTCAGCCATAACCTTAGCAGGAGGAGCCGTAAGTATATGCTTTCTTCCTACGGGCTTATCAGGCTGAGATACGCTTAATACAACATTTAAGCCTCTATCGGATAACCCCTTGAGCACCGTAGCGGAAAGCTCGGGAGTTCCCATGAATACAATCTTAAGATCACTGCTCGGCATTTACTACCTCGATCGTACCCGGGATAGCCCTGTCAGTAAAAAGGATGCCGTCGAGATGATCGTACTCGTGGCAGATACAGTCTGCAAGAAGGCCTTCTGCATCCATCTCGAAAGGATTGCCGTTAATATCCAAAGCCCTGATATGAATCTTCTGGGGGCGCATAACCTCGCCGCTCTTGCCGGGAACTGAAAGACAGCCCTCAGAGCATCTCTGCTCACCCTCACGTGATGTAATCTCAGGATTAATGAAGTTGAGTCTTCCGTGCTCATCACCGATATCAACAACAAATGCACGTCTTAAGACACCAACCTGAACAGCAGCAATTCCGATGCCTCTGTTGTCATAATACATAGTCTCAGCCATATCATCGATAAGCTTGACGATTCTCGGAGTAATCTCCTCGATCTCGCGAGACTTCTTATGAAGGATCGGATCTTCCTCTGTTACTATGTTTCTTAAAGCCATATCTGGTTCACTCCTGTCATTCTTTACGGTATATTATTCTACCACAACTTCCAAGAATGACCTTAAAGCCTTAACCCTTGTACTTGCGCTTGTAGGGCTCCCAAGTTCTCTCGCTGATGATAAAGCGGGGTCTTTTCTTGGTCTCGAGGTATATCTTTCCGATATATTCTCCGATGATGCCGATAGACAGAAGCTGCATGCCTCCGAGGAAGCATATGATACATACGATTGATGCCCATCCTGCTACGGTAGCACCCAGAAAATTCATCACGATAGCCCAGATCATACCGACAACACCCAAGAAACTAACAAAGCATCCTAAAGCTATGATCATTGATATAGGCTTAACTGAAAGGCTCGTGATTCCGTCGAGGGCAAAGTGCATCATCTTCCTTAAAGGATAATGGCTGTCACCTGCCATTCTCTCGTTACGCTCGTAATAAACATTACTGCTCTTGAAGCCCACAAGCGGGATCATGCCTCGTAAGAACAGATTGACTTCCTGGAAACTCTCGAACGCTTCAACTACTCTGGAACTCATAAGCCTGTAGTCAGCGTGGTTAAATACAACCTCGCCTCCGAGGGCATTAATAAGCTTATAGAAGAATTCAGCCGTAAATTTCTTAAAAGCAGTATCCTTATCGCGCTTGGATCTTACGCCGTATACGACCTCCGACCCCGACAGATATTCATCCATCATCTTCTCCATCGCATTGATATCGTCCTGTCCGTCACAATCGATGGAAATAGTAACATCGCACTTATCCACAGACTCCATAAGACCTGCAACAAGCGCATTCTGATGTCCCCTGTTACGGCTCTGGCTTATTCCGATGTAGTGCTCATCTTCCTTGGCAAGATCTGATATTATCTGCCATGTCTTATCCTTGGAACCGTCGTTAACGAACAGCACACGGCTTTGATCCGATGCCTTCTTGTTCGAGATGATCTTCTTGAGCTCATCAAGGAACAAAGGGGCCGTAATAGGAAGAACTGATTCTTCGTTATAACAGGGTACAATGATCCAAAGGATCGGAAGCCCTGCATTATCTTCGATAAGATTATTGATGCTCATCAACTGCTTCTCCTCGCGCTTTATTCTCGCTGAAGACTGCCTTGGCACTTGCGAAAAGCTTCTTCGCTGTGCTCTTAAAGCCTACCTTCGTCTCTGCATCAAGATTGTTGTAGGTCCTTATCATGGCATTAATTGTCTCTCTTCTGTTCTGGTTAAATTCTACCAATGTCTGAGCGTTATCGCACATCATAAGATTAAAGATTGTATCTACAAACTGCTCACGCTGTTCATTATCAAGTCCTGACAGCCAGTCTTTCAACGTCCTGTCCACGAACCTTGAACCGGAATTCACTTCTTCCTTATGAACGAATCCGAGAGGTCCTACTTCCCATGTAAGGATCTCATGTTCCATGATTCCTGTCGCACTTGAATGAACGACTGAATAATCCTCAAGGTGCTCAAGGAGCATGCCAACAACAGAGAACTCCGGAACGAAAGTATGGATCTGATCCTCAATCCTTTTGAACTCGTCGGTCTGCATGATGCTTTCAGTAAATCCGGGACCGTCGAAGTTATAGATATCTGTAATGGGAGCATTGAACTTATCATCACAGAACGTAGCCGAATAAATGGAGAGATTGCCGCCCTTCGAATGACCGCCGACCATGAAGGTTCCGTCCTTAAACGAAGATACGGCGTTCTCAAGATAAGCACGGGCCTTCTTCTGAGCAGGAACAGGGAATTCGAATCCCATGTTAAAGTCTTCTTTCCAGCCGATGATCGTATTATCAGTGCCTCTGAAGGCTATGAAATAATTCTGCTCCCCGTCTATGTCAAAAAGACACGCAGAGAACTGTATCTGTCTTTCAACGTCAGTGTCATTAACAAAACCCGATATACGCATCTCGGAGAAACGTTTGCTTGCACCCATGGCTCTTATGAATTCGAAGTCGAGTTTATAGTCGAGCACACCGTCATTAAGATCGGGACTGTTAAGCAGTTCTTCGCATACCTGCTTTACGCTTTTAAAAGATCTGAAGTTCTCTGAAACTATCTCCTCGAAAGGCTCATACGAGAATCTTGCAAGTATGGCTGCATCTACCTCATTAAAAGCAGACTGATGAATGGAAAGGTCACCACGCCACTCAAGATAGTCCATGATGGTATACATATCAGCTGCCTCCTGCATCATTATCGAACGAGAGCGGATACAGGTTCGGATCAAAGTCCTCCATCACCTGTCGGAATACACCGTTCAAGTAAGATTTCTTTGATGATTTTATCATAAAGACATTACGGTATCTTCCCCGAAGCTCATAAATGGGAGCAGGAACAGGACCGTAAAGTTCAAATCCCAGGCTCTTATCCTGATAAGAAAGGAAGTCATTAAGATATCGGCCGAGGTCTGCCGTTCTTTGTGCGAGCATATCCTCTTCAGGAAGCGATATAACTATCTCTCCTACTGCCTTAAACGGCGGTAGTTTCATAGTTCGCCTGTACTCTATCTCTGAATCATAAAAAGCCTCATAATCCTGACGCGCAGCATATAGAAGCAGAGGATTGTCAGGTCTTAAGCACTGAAGATAAACCTTACCCGGCTCTTCTGCTCTTCCCGCTCTTCCTGCAGCCTGCGTTATAAGTTCGAAAGCTCTCTCGGAAGACTTGTAATCAGATGACATCGCGATAAGATCCGCACCCAAAACACCTACTACGGTTACGCTCGGAAAATCATGTCCTTTCGCGATCATCTGGGTACCGACTAATATATCAGCCTCATGGTCTCTGAATGATTTAAGGATCCTCTCATGGGCACCGGGAAGCATCGTAGTATCCTGGTCCATCCTCAGAACCTTCCTGTCGGGATAAAGCTCGGTCAGCATCTCTTCAAGCTGCTGCGTACCTAATCCCGCGCGCTTGAACTTGGTGCTTTCGCATGCCTGACACTTCGCCTCCGAAGCAGGGATCGTGTATCCGCAGTAATGACAGATAAGAAGTCTTCCCGCCATTCTTTTGTTGTTATGCAAGGTCATGGCAACAGAACAGGAAGGGCAATATACGGGCTCGCCGCACTCATTACAAACGAGAGTTCTTGAGTATCCTCTTCTGTTAAGGAACAGTATTACCTGCTGGTTCTTCGCGAACGCCTTCGCCATGGCAGCTCTTAAAGGACCTGACAGAAGATCTCCGTATCCCTCCTGAATCTGACTTTTCATATCAACGATCTTAACTTCAGGCAAAACCGCATCGGGATTCGCACGGTTGTTAAGCTTCAAAAGCTTATACGAGCCGTTTTGAGCCATGTAATATGAAGATACAAGCGGTGTCGCAGATCCCAAGATCAAAGGACAGGAACAAAGCCTCATCCTCATGATCGCTATATCCCTTGTATTAAACTTCGGGAACGATTCGGACTTATACGAAGAATCGTGCTCCTCATCGATGATAATAAGCTTAAGGTTCTCAACAGGAGCGAAGATCGAGCTTCTGGGGCCTACAACTATGCGTGCCTGACCCTGTCTTATCCTGTCCCACTCAAGATATCTTTCACGGTCACTTAAACGGCTGTGCATGACAGCTGCCGTATCTCCGAATCTTCCTCTTATCCAGCTTACTGTCTGAGGTGTCAGGGATATCTCCGGCACAAGATATATTACGCATCCGCCTCTTTCAAGGACTTCTCCTGCGCACTTAAGGTAGACTTCCGTCTTGCCGCTTCCGGTAATGCCGTGAAGAAGGAATACCTGAGGCTTATCAAGCGAAGCCTTTACCTGCTCGAATGCATCTTTCTGCTCATCATTAAGTTCATGAACAACTCTGAATGAATCGGGAGAATCGCTATCCTCCTTTGAAATAGGCTGATCTGTCTCTTCCCTTGTGAGCATTCTGGTTGTTATCTCGATAAGATTCTTATCACGAAGGCCGCGAAGTTGGGCATCTGAAGCTTTGGTTATGGCAAGAAGCTCCTTCTTATTAGTCACTCCGTTATCAAGAAGATATTCAAGAATGTGGATGTGAGTAACAGAACGAAGCTTGCCGGAGTTAAGCGCCTCCTCACAAGCTTCCCTGGTCTTAATATCAACAAAAGTTCCCTTAGCCTTACCGACCTTGCCTACGGCAGCGGGCACCATCATGGTTATGATGTCACCCGACGTACACAAGAATCGGCTTTTAAGCGGCTCGATCAAAGCGAGCTGATCTTTATTAACTACAGGATAAAGGTCCAATAACGAATCGATATCCTTAAGTTTTTTCGGGTCAAACCCAAGAGAATCAATATCATCGCTGACACTTGTTACGAGTGCGATCTGCTTACGGTTGCCAAATCCGAAAGGCACATTAACATAAGATCCTTCTGTGACCTTGTCTTCCAAAACCTCAGGTATCTTATACGTGTAGGCTTTGTCAGTCTGTCTTACTGATTCTCGAAGAAGGACTTTACAGTACTTCATAATTACAAAGCACCGTCTATCATCGCGAACAGGTCAATCTGTGCTGACTCAGGAAGATCATCGATCAGACCGTATTTGTCGAGCGTATCGATCGCTGACTGACCTATCTTACCTCTTTGCATGAGATCTTCCCTGTTTTTGAAAGGAGCCTCGTCTCTTGCAGCAGTAATACCTCTTGCCATTGATGCAGAGATGGAATTAATGCAGTTAAGAGGTGGCAGGATCAATCCCTTATCAAGCTTAGTAAAGTCTGTGGCATGGCTAGTCTTAAGATCAATCGGAGCAAACTCGATGCCTCTGTGATGCATCTCGGCAACAAGCTCGCACAGGAAGTATTCATCCTGAGCTTTCTTCGCAGAGCTCTCCTTCGAATGCATCAAAGTCTTAAGCTCTTCCATACGTGCCTTAAGAACATCCATGTCCCTGCACATGTACTGGGCGTCAAATTCTTCACCTCTGATCGTAAAGTACGCACAGTAGTACTCTTCCGGATAATAGACCTTGAACCACGCAACTCTTAACGTAGATATCGAGTACGCTGCAGCGTGAGCCTTAGGGAACATGTACTTGATCTTCTCGCAGGAGCCGATGTACCAGTCAGGCACATTACACTCCTTCATCATTGCCTTCCATTTATCCCACTTCTCGGCAACTGCACCTGAAGCTACCTTACCCTTACGAACGGCCTCCATGATATCGAAGGCATCCTTATTGGGAAGACCCCAGTAGATAAGCGTTGTCATGATGGAGTCACGGCATCCGATAACCGAATTAAGGTCGCATATGCCTTCGCTTATGAGATCCTGGGCATTGCCCTTCCATACGTCCGTTCCGTGCGAAAGACCCATGAGCTGAACGAGGTCATAGAATCTCGTAGGCTTAGTCTCCTTGATCATGCCTCGTGCCATAGGTGTACCAAGCTCGGAAAGACCTATAGTTGCTGAACCTGCCTCCGACTCCTCTATCGGGAATCCCAATGCGTCCGTAGACTCAAGAAGGCTCATTACCTTCGGTTCCGGAACAGGGATATCGGTTATCTCAACACCTGTAAGAAGGTGAAGCATACGAAGAACCGTCGGATCCAAGTGTCCGAGGATATCAAGCTTAAGGATGGTATCGTGCAAGGAATGGAAGTCGAAGTGCGTCGTTATGATGCCGCAGTCCGTCTTATTCGCAGGATACTGTATGGGCGTAAACTCGTATACGTCCATTTCCTTAGGAACAACGACGATACCTCCCGGGTGCTGTGACGTAGTTCTCTTCACACCGAGAAGGCCGCGTGACATGTAAAGAAGGTCTCCCGTAGTATACGGAACCTGCTTCTTGTCGCATACATTTCGCGCGATCATGAGAGCGTTCTTACTTGCAACCGTTCCTACGGTACCTGCCTTAAAGGTATGTGTCGTTCCGAAAAGGTAATCAACATACTTATGCGCAGAAGCCTGGTTCAAGCTCGAGAAGTTAAGGTCAATATCAGGCTGCTTGTCTCCGTAGAATCCGAGGAACGTAGCGAAAGGAATATCCTGTCCGTCCCTGTGCAATGTCGTACCGCACTCAGGGCAGTTCTTCTCAGGGAGATCGTAACCCGAGCCGTATTCACCGGTGTGGATAAACTCTACATAATTACACTTAGGACACCTGTAGTGAGGAAGAAGCGGGTTAACCTCGGAAATACCGAGCATGGTAGCCGTAAACGAAGATCCTACGGAACCTCTGGAACCTACGATAAAGCCTTCGTTATTAGAGTTCTTAACAAGTCTGTATGCGATATAGTACATGATCGCGAAGCCGTTACCGATGATGGAATTAAGCTCGCTGTCGAGTCTCTCCTTAACAACCGGATCAAGAACTCCGTTATGTCTGTAGAGCTTGTTGGCTCTTGTGTATGCGATATCTCTTACGTCCGAAGCAGCTCTCGGGATCATAGGAGGATATGTTCCGTCCGGGAAAGGCTTGATGCCGTATTCGATCTTATCGGCGATCATATTGGTATTGGTTACGACAGCAGCAAGGGCTCTCTCCCTGCCTAAATAAGAGAACTCATCGAGCATCTCCTCTGTAGTTCTGAAGTAAAGATCCGACTGCATCTCCGCATCGGCGAAGCCCATATCCATGAGCATGTTCTTACGGTACATACCGTCTTCCTTGTTAAGGAAATGAGAGTCGGTAGTCGCGATCAAAGGCAGCTTAAAAGCATCTGCAACATCAGCAAGCAAAATGTTGGTGTTCCTGATATCGTTCTCGTTAAGAGGCATGGATTCACCGGCCGCCTTATCGGGATTTCTTGTCATGAACATGTTGTTGCAAAGAGGCTGTATCTCGACGTAATCGTATAAAGACAAAATGTCCTTAAAAGTTTCGTCTTCCTTCAGCGCTTCCAGAGCCTTATTAACGTCCTTGCCGCAAGATTTGTACTTTGCCATGGCATAGCGGTAGATCTCACCCTGCTCGCACGCACCTCCGACGATAATCGAAGACTTATAGTACTTAAGTAAGCTCTTAGGAGTTCTCGGTCTTCTGTAGAAGTAATGAACATTAGACTCTGATACCAGATGATAGAGGTTATAAAGTCCAAGATTGTTCCTTACAAGCCAGATAATGTGATAAGCCTTGCTCTCCTGAGAAAGTAAAACATCGGTAGTCTTGTGTCCGATCTTAAGGTTAAGAGCCTCAGGATCTGCAGAACCTTCAGCAGTAAGATAATCGATTACGAACTGAGCGTCTTTCCTCGCCTTATCGATAAGGTCATTATGAGTTGATTCAACAGATTCTGTTATATTCTCAGGACATGCGTACTTTCTTATATCCTCGATGGATATAGCAGGCATGTTGAACTTATTTCTATAGTACTTATGATCCTCTATATTGATACCGTAGCCG
>CAMJGB010000021.1 GCA_946405115.1 uncultured Clostridia bacterium
TTTGCTATATGCTCTTTAAACTTCCTTCTGACCTCCTCGTCATCGATAGTCATGGTGACGCCCTCATACATACTGGTTCTGAAAAGCTTTGTAAAGAACGGAGGAACGAGACCTACCTCGACTGAGAACTTGATGGAACCGCTCTCGATCTTATCGGAAATAATGGTCGGCATCATGTCCTCACAAAGGCCTGTATATGCCTTAAGGAGCATATGCTGATCGTCGGAAGACAATGTGATTATGACGCGCCTGTCGTCGGCACCTTTGTATGAATATGCATCAATCGAGGACTTAACGTACTTCTTAAGCACCTCTTCCCTCTTAGCGCCGAAGCCGTTGAATCTCTGATCCGTTAAGATCCTTGCACTCTTCATGCGGTCTACTCGATAAGTCTTGATCGCATCGATAGCGTTGGCACCTGCCTCTACAGCATCGTTGTCTACTGCGATGAGATAGTAGTGGGAATTCTGGAAGTCGAGACCTACAGGAGATACAAGCTTATCAGACTCTCCCCTGATTCCGTCTGCAACAAGATAACCGTACTTGATGCTTAATACACTCTCGTCCTCGATGGCAGTTCTTATAGTATTTACGAGGTACATGATCCTCTTCTTCTGAACACGCTTATCATCGTGAGGAACGACTGAGTTATAACCGTTCTTAAAGTGTGTCGGATACATATACTTGATCTTCTCGCACAGACCGCTGTCGATGAAGTCGGTAGCATTGATGGCATCGACTATGAGTCTTGCCTCATCGAAGGTAAGATCACCCTTAAGTTCGCCTCTCTTATAAGTCTGTCCGTCGAGTTCGATCCAGTCATATGACGAATCGCTTAAGCCCATCATGCGGACAAATTCGTTAAGTCTTTTGATATCCGCATAGATAGACTTACGCTCAGCTGCGCAGCCCGTCATATCGAAGAGATAATCCTTCATTTCCTGCATGGTCGTACCGTCATCCGGCGGATCTGCCTTAACGTGCTTTCTGAAGTAGTAATACAGACACAAAAGCTTAAGCTTCGAGGTTTCAGTGTTTGCCATAAAGGAGATCTCCCTTCTGATTATCAGTACTATTATTAGTACACCACAACGATAATCGGAAGGCAAGACATCCGGCCATTTACATCACAATTTATACTGTCTGTTGATCCTGATCTCCGGGCGTGTATCCGTAAGATAGAGGTATACAAGAAATACCCATTCCAAAGGCTTCATAATGAAGTAAACAACGTCCGCCCTGCCTCGTGTCGTAATGATATTGGACAAAGGATAACCGTACGTGTCATAGACGTGGCGGATCCACTTATGGAACTTCGGGAACTTCTCTGCGATCGACTCTTCGAATGCATTTGCAATGCAAAGCTGACGGTTAACAACGATTATCGCACCGCGGCGTCTGCCGAGTCTTATTGGTTTTACAACCCTCTCATGACCGCCTGCTGCGACAGTGCAAAGATAATGACCATCATATTCCAAAGGCGGAGGCGGAATCTGCTTGGAGAATGTCCAGTCAGCAGTATCGGTAAAAGCCTTAATAGGAGCATCGGCACCCTGACCTGCGAGTATCGCAAAGATCTCAAACGCAGCTACGATCAAGAACAAAGCCATAAATACCGGCAAAGCATACTGCGACACCTTGGTAACCTTCATGTACAGCCACCAAAGATTCTTTCTGTCAGCAAACTCTTCTTTCTTTGAACTCAAATACTTCGCCTGATTCTTCATGTGAGTTCTGATAACATCCGCCGACAGCAACAAAATATTAAGGTGATAAGCGTAGAAGCAGATCACAGACCAATCGGTCATATTACAAAACAGCTGGAGAGCCCAAGCAATATTTATCACGTTAAGAATGATAACCGCAGCTATAGAGAGCACCGACGCAAGCGGCGCCATCTTCTCGGGTTTCCAGTACAAAAGTGCGAAAAAACCTGCGAAACCGTACATTCCCGGCAGAAAAATAAACGGGCTGTATTCTGATGAGATCATATAGTGATACTGACCTTGGTATACAGGAACATTCCATTCACCCGCAGTATCAAAGAGAGCTACAAACAAAAGAAGATAAAAGAATCCGCCGATAAAGATCGTTAACGTACCGGAGATCATTCTGCCGATTCGCTTTTCCTTAATACAGTTGACGATATTCCACACGGTAAATCCGCCGGGAATAAGGCCCACGACAATGATTATTATTGCATAGCCTATGAACAGCTGAAAAATCTCTTCCAAACTCGAACTACTCATATTTCCCCCTCACTTACAACTTCAACTATTCTGCTCTCGCCGGTACCTTCAGGCGAGTCGGAATTTCTCGCTCCGACGTATATGTAAAGCGTGCCTGTACCCTCAGTAACGGTAAAACTTCTGTTATCTTGGGCAACCTCTATCCCTTCCGTGCTGCCGTCCATCCACGTAACATCAAGACTGTATTCACAAGTCTCGTCAGCGCGGTAGACATTAAACAGATCTTCTATCGCATACGACTGTCCTTCGTCTATGAAACTTACTTCCTCTTTGACATCGATATGCACGCACCTGTGAACATAATCCCAGGCTCCGTAGACCATCAGCCCGCCGAAGATCACAACGCCTGCTGTTACAACCGTAAGAATAATCTTAACTGTCTTGTTCATATCTCCTCCTATATCCGTCCCTTATTCCACATCAGCGGTAAACGTGCTTATGCCGCCGTAACCCGCTTCGCCCTCATTCCACACGCACAGGCGCACCCACAAAATCCCGTGGTCCTCTTCGACCGTAATGTGCCTGCCGTCCTCGGAGATCACAATCCCCTCATACATCTCATAATCAGGGACTGCGATCCATTTCGCGTATAACCTGAAGTTCGCGTTCTCCCCTGCACCTTCTGCCTCGAAAAGATCTTCTGCATCATATTCGGTTCCGCAGCTTAACACGGTTCCGGCACGGTCGACAGGACTTACGGAAATTTGCTTATCGCCCCTCGCGCCGCATGCAGTCACAACGAGGATCGTAACAGCAATTATCAGGATTAACGCCTTAGTCTTTCTCACAAAAAAATCTTGCCTCCCTTGCGACGTCATAATAACACGTCACAAATCGAAAGGCAAGATATTTTTATTGTTATTCGATATTTGTTTATTGGTTATCAGTTATTCCATATCGTTTAATAACAATCGCAAACAGCTTACAATCAGATAGGAACCTGAGATGAGGCCATCTTGGGCTGTTTTGATCTTACTGTCTTTACTGAGGCTGCGAAGATCTTGTGAATGCCTGTCACCGTCTCGACGATCGCCTGTCTAAGTTCATCGTGAACACCGAGTGTCCCTGCGAAATCAAGGTACACAAGCAGCCTTCCCGATGAGTAAAAACCATCCTCAAGATTCTCGAAGAACTTATCCCTTCCGATCGACTCTGATGCAAGACTTGCAGCAACCGTCATCTTCATCGTCTCCTGGAAGATCAGGTTGCCGAGCGAGTTATGACTTTTACCCTTAAGCTCTCCGATATATCTGTAAATCACGATGCATACCGAAGTCGCCATTTCTCTAAGAGTAGGCTTGGGCTGTTCGTCTTTGTTCTGATCATTCTTCACCTGATTATTCTTGGGAAAATCGTTCTTAACCTGCTCACTATCTGTAGGTGCGGGCAGTGTATTATCCATAATCTTTTCTTCATCCATAATTATCTGTCTCCTTATCGTTTTAATCATTGATTTATTGCCGGCAACTTCAGCGTAGCACCTGCCAGATCAGAAATCACCTACTAAAAGTCGACAATTTTCGACAATTTTTGTCGATTCTGAAAAGGACCCGTGATAGAATATCCCGTGTATTCTTACTTTTACTCTTATTAAGAAAAGGAAAAGACAATGAAACTTACAAGTATTCCCGCAGTAGCAATTCCCGATATTCTTCTTCCCAAGGAAGGAACAGATCTTAAGAAGTGGGCAGTAATCGCCTGCGACCAGTTCACATCAGAACCCGAATATTGGGACGCCTGCGATAAGTTTGTAGGAAGCGAGCCTTCCGCATTGAGAATCGTACTTCCCGAAGTTAAGCTCGGGCTCGAGACTGAAGAGCAGATCGAGAACGATCTTAAGGACATAGCAAATAACATCAACAAATATATGAGCGAGGGCATCTGGAGCGCGCCTTCCGAAGGCTTCATCATCACGGACAGATCAACAAGCCTTCACCCTTCAAGAAGAGGAATCATGCTCGCAGTAGATCTCGAGACATACGAGTTCAAGCCCGGCAACAAGGCTCTCGTAAGAGCTACAGAAGGAACGGTATTAAGCCGCATTCCTCCCAGAGTAAAGATCAGAGCAAATGCTGCCGTAGAGCTTCCTCACATCATGCTCCTTTACGATGATCCTGAAGACAAGGTTATAAGCAACGCACTTAAGACAAATCCCGATGTCATCTACGACACAGACCTCATGCAGGATTCCGGACACATCACCGGAAGATTCGTACCCGCAGGTTCCGCTGCAGCAGAGGGCATCGTAAATGACTTCAGCTCACTCATAAGCGAAGACGGTCTGCTTTTCGCTGTAGGTGACGGCAACCACTCCCTTGCTTCCGCTAAGGCACATTGGGAGAACGTTAAGAAGAACGTTCCCGAGGATCAGCAGAAGACTCACCCTGCAAGATTCGCTCTTGCTGAGGCAGTTAACATTCACGATAAGGGTCTCGACTTCGAGCCTATCCACCGTGTTATCTTCGGCATCACTAAGGATGAGTTCTTAAGCAAGGCAGAAGAGTTCTTCGGCAAGGACAACATGGAAGGCGGCGAGCAGTGCTTCACAGTTGTTGCCGAGGGAAGCGAAGATACAACGGTCGCATTGAAGAACGCACCCCATACACTTGCAGTAGGATCCGTTCAGATGATGATCGACAAGTTCGAACTTAACTGCGATTACATTCACGGTGAGGATTCCGTAAGAAAGCTTTCCACAGGCGATGCAGTAGGCATCCTCGTTCCCGGTATCAGCAAGGATACTTTCTTCAAGACTATCGAGACAGAGGGCGTATTCCCGAGAAAGACATTCTCAATGGGTGAAGCCTTCGAGAAGAGATTCTACCTTGAGGCAAGAAAGATCACATTATGAGTAAAGTAACCATAATCGGAGCAGGTCTTTCCGGCCTTTTATGCGGCATGCGCCTTGCAAAAGCAGGGTTTAATGTTGTCATCCTCGAGGAGCTTACTTATCCCGGAGGACTTCTTGCATCCACGCATATCGGAAGCGAGTACATCGAGCTTCTGCCCCACCACTTCAGACGCACTGACAAGGCACTTACAGCTGTCACGAAAGAGCTTGGTATCGATAACAAGATCAAGTGGTACGACGGCTTCTGGTACGGCCGTGCTTCGAGGAAAAAGATCGGTTACTTCGAGGGCGGATTCGCGACTTTGATCAACCTCATAATCACGAACATCACCGACAACGGCGGCAAGATCTTCTACTCCGCAAGCGTATCCGAGATCACACAGAAAGAAGACGGTTCATACGTCACTTCATGCGTTCTTTCAGACTCACGCAAGTACGAAGTCGAGAGCCGTTATGTCATCTTCACAGGTTCATGCAGAACATTCGTAAACGTAAGCCACGGTCTTCCCATGTCGATGAATACAAGAGACCAGCTTATGAACCTAACATATCAGTCCAGGATCTGTCTCATGATGGTCCTTAAGAAGCTCCCGAGTGACGCTTATATACAGCGCAAGTTCCCAACGAAGACAGATACGCCTTTCGCGAGGATCGTAAACCACAGCGCGTGCTTCACGGACAGAAACTACGGCGGTCAGGTACTGTATCTCGTAGGCAAGTGTCAGATAAGCGATCCTCTCTGGGTCGAGTCTGACCAGAAGGTAATGGAAGAGTACTTCAGCGCATACCGTAAGCTCTACCCTCTCATAAAGAAATCAGACCTTAAGTCCTGGCGTCTTACCAAGGTACGTTACGCTGTATCGGATCACTACCCCGACACGGATCTTACCGAGCCTCTCGAAAATGTCTACGTCTGCTCTTCAGCTCTCACGTCCTTCGCGACGGGAAGCGAACCCGAGAAAAGAATGGACAGCATCGCAGCTCTTGCCAACGACATCAGCGCCAGATTAATTGCAAAAGAGAAGAGTACTAATGAGCACAAAGAAGAAGCAATTATCACAGCAATTTAATCTCACGAAGCTGCTTTTGTTGCTTATACCTTTGGCAGCTTACGTTCTTCCGGGACTTTTCTTTCTCGGAACAACCGACACTATCAATGTACTGAGATTCTCATTTACTCTCATACTTTTTGCAGCTGCTTCATACCCTCTTGCAGTAATGCTTTTCCCTCTGTCATCAAGCGGCGGTTATACATTCGGAAAGCCCCTGGGACTTCTTGCATCGGGACTTGCAGTATGGACATTAGCATATCTTAAGATCGGAAGATTCAATCTTCTGTTCATTATCATATCCGTACTCGCACTTACATTCTGCTGCTGGTTTCCGAAGTCACTTCGCGAAGGCGCGATCGATAAGTTAAAGACTGCAGGAACCATCGAGAACATCGCAGTAGAAGAGACTGTCTTCGCACTCGTTATCACTCTCCTTTGTTTCTTCAAGGGAATGAACCCCGACATCAACGGTCAGGAGAAGTTCATGGACTACGGCTTCATGATGTCCATGATCAGAAACCCCGAGCTTCCCGCGAACGACATATGGCTTTCAGGCTACTCGATCAACTACTATTACTTCGGTCAGTATCTCTATGCGTTTATCACCAAGCTTTCAATGATAAAGACCGGTGTCGCTTACAACATCTCCATGTGCTGCTCCATCGCGTTGCCGTTCTCACTTTGCTTCGGCATCGGAAGAATGCTCATCGACGGCGCAAGAGAACAGGGTGCGAAGATCCCGAAGTTCATTCCTACTATATGCGGAATCATCACGGCTGCTGCCGTCTGTCTGTTCGGTAATTCACACTCATTCTTCTACGATCCTGACAGCATCGGAAACGGACTTCTGGGCATGTTCAAATCATGGGGAATCGAAGTCGGAACAACCGATCATTTCTTCTATCCTGACAGCACGAGATTCATCGGACATAACCCCGACACGTCTCTTATTCCTGACTTCCCGAACGGCGGCGATAAGACGATTGAGGAGTTCCCTTTCTACTCCTATCTCGTAGGAGATCTTCATGCTCATGTATGCTCCACGATAGTTGTTCTTCTGATCTTCGCCATCGCGATCACTCTTATAAGCAAGGTATTTAAGATCGAGGAAGAGAAGACAGAAGTCTCTCATCTTCTTCGTCCCGAGATAATCACGATTGGTATCCTTCTCGGCATCTGCCAGATGACAAACTACTGGGATTACCTGATCTACTTCATCTTCGGATCTATGCTCCTTCTTGTATTTAATACGTACAAGAGCAAAGCATTCTCATCAATCCCCGGCGTTGCCATTTTTGTGCTTACCGTAGGAGGCATCCTCGGTATCTATCTTACGACCGCATATCATCCGATACTTCACGCCGGACTGCAGGTTCTGCTTTTCGCGATGGTGCTTCTCGGTACTGCAAACGTATCTAATGCGCTCACGAGAACTGCTGCAGGAATGAGTTTCTTCTTCACCACTGCAACGATCGTATCTTTGCCGTTTAACTCTAACTTCGAGATGATCTCGAACAAGCTTGCGGCATGCGTTAACCACTCCCCCTTGTATCAGCTTTACATCCTCTGGGGAACACACGTATTCATCTGCGTTACGTTCATCGTATTCATAATCATCTTCAGAAACATCAACATCGACAGGAGCAAGAAGGGCAAGGAAGTTTCCATCGAATACGACAACCCCATCGAGAAGTTCTTCAAGGAAAGAAATCCCGTCGACGTATTCATATGCGGAAGCATCATCGTAGGTATCATGCTTCTCATCGCACCCGAGATCTTCTACGTGCGTGACATTTACACAGGCGGATACTTAAGAAGCAACACGATGTTTAAGTTCACTTATGCGGGCTTCATTATGCTCTCGATCTGCATGGTCTACTCAGTATTCAGACTCATGTTCATCACCAACAAGAAGGGCGATTACAACACACCCGCCTGGGTCATCTCAATCGTATTCTGCTTCCTTCTTCTCATCCCCGCACACTACACTTATCCTGCATTGAGCCAAAGATGCGGAGAGTTAACAAGAGACAGATACAAGACCTTGGACGGCACAGCTTATATCGAAGATTACGTAAGTCCTTACACCAACCATGTCGTGCCCGGAAACCTTTCCGATTACGAGGCCTGCATCGAGTGGTTCAATGAGAATGTAGAGGGCGATCCCGTAATACTTGAGGCTTACGGATTAAGCTACACAGACTACAACATCGTATCTGCATACACGGGTCTTCCCACGGTATGCGGATGGCAGACACACGAATGGCTCTGGCGTTTCCACGGTATAGTTGATGAGGAGACTGATCTGTTCATATCCGATCCCGACAGAGACGTATGGGAGCTTTACCTCACACCCCGTCACACCGACATCGACACTATGTACACATCAAATGACCCCGGGACTGTACTCGATCTTCTTCACAAGTACAACGTCACTTATGTCGTCATCGGCGACCTCGAGCGTGACAAGTACAGCGGTCTCGACAACACTGCAATGTTCGCGCAGTTCGGACGCGTTGCATTCATCTCGGGCGACCTGATGGTAGTTGAGATCTGGGATTAATTAATTCAATTCTTTCTTATAAAGGAGTGCGTCGCGGCCTTCACCGTAGTAATTCTTGCGCGCATTATACTTCGTAAAACCCTGATGCTCGTAAAGCGCTATCGCAGGCTCGTTATCTGACTCAACTTCAAGGAAGATTACGCTTACGCCTTTACTCTTAAGGTACTTTCTAAGCTCATCGAAAAGCATCCTTCCTACACCCTTGCCGCGGTATTCGGGAAGCACACAGATATTGCCTATCTCGGCTTCATCGAGCACATAAGAAGCACCGACATAACCTATGAGCTTATCGTCATCGGAAGCTTTAAGCGCGACCTTATTGTCATCGCTTATCAGGGCCTCGATACTGTCACGAGTCCAGGGATGCGAGATGCCCGTTTCTTCCGTCGACATTATCGCATCGACGTCAGTTAATGAAGCAGGATTAATTGTGATCAATTGTGATATCTCTCCGCTCTTGATACGGCACAGTAGGATGCCTTCACGGCAGCACCATTAACAGGCTCTATTCCTTCAGCTGCTTTTAAAATTCCCTTGGGAAGGATAACGGCACCCGGAGCATACTCAACTCTATGCGAGAAGAAAAGAGCCTTACGCACGGTCTCAGCACCGTCTCCGACTACGATAAGCTGCTTAGCGTCAGCTCCCGAAACCTTCTTTAAAAGCTCGATGAAATCCTCGTTAAAATACGCTCCATCCTCGACGAGAACATCTCCTGTCGCATCGTCGATCGCAGATGCGAATACGCGGTCATTACGCGCGTCAAAGCAGGGAACGATTATAGTATCCGAAGCATCGGCAGCAACATTTTCGACGCTTAAAGCCAAAGCCTTAAGTGCAGAGACAGGGATAACGTTAAGTCCCGTGGCAAGAGCCATTCCCTTTACCGCAGAAAGACCGATCCTGATGCCCGTGAAAGAACCGGGGCCTGTCGTAACTGCAAGTGCATCCATGTCGACGGGGTTAAGGCCGCACTCCTTAAACACGCGCATTACGAGAGGCATGAATGTCTCCGAGTGAGTCTTCTTCTCAAGTGAGATCTCGTAGGAAAGCTCCTTGCCTTCGTCGAAGATTCCTGCGCAGCAAGTTCTGTTCGAAGTGTCACAACATAAGATCTTCATTAAGTTACCTCTATCCTTCTCGTGTCGCCGTTGCCCTGTATCTTGATCCTGACGGTATCCTTCGGAAGCAAGTCGTCTATTACCGAGCTCCACTCGATGACGCACACGCCGCCCCTGTCAAAATACTCGTCCAAACCAGCGTCGAGGAAGTCGTCGCTTCCTCCAAGTCTGTATGTATCGAAATGGAAGAGCGGAACCTCTGCCCTGCCCCCATCCGAAGTCTCATCGTACTCGTTAACTATGGTGAAAGTAGGAGAGCACACGTCGTCCTCGTTAAGTCCCATGCCGCGTGCGATGCCTCTTGTAAGCACAGTCTTTCCTGCACCGAGATCACCGTCCAAAGCGAACACGGAACCGGGCTTGGCATTCTTACCAAGTTCCACTCCGATAAGCTCTGTCTGCTCTACTGTTGTAGTCGTATACTCTGCCATCTCATTCCTCTAACTTAAGAAGCTTTGCCGCATTATCGTAAAGTATAAGCGACCTCTCCTCATCCGTAAGATCCAGTTTATTAAAGAGCATCATCTCGTTCTCGTGCTCCCATGTAGGATAATCTGTACCCCACAAAACGCGCTCTGCGCCGTAGGCCCTTATGAGTTCAACCGACTGCTCGGGCGCCATAAAGCCGAAGCAGGAGCAGCAGTCGACCAGGATGTCGTACTTTCCTGCTATCCTGTTAAGAGCATCATCCCAGACACTCCATCCGCCTAGGTGTGCACCTATTATCTTAAGCCCAGGCAAAGCTTTTATAAAGGTCTCAAACTGCTCGGGATTTGAAAGCTTATATCTGAAATCACCACAGTGAGTAAGAATCGGTATTCCTGCATCTCTTACCATCTCACCGAGCCTTATCGCCCTGTCCTCTTCAAGAGAGAAGAACTGGAAATCAGGATGTATCTTAACGCCCTTAAGACCTAAGTCCAGAAGGTGCTTAAGGTCACCTTCCAAATCTTCCGAATCGGGATGAAGAGTACCAAATCCCGTAAACAATCCGGGATGCGAATTAACCTCCGAAGAGATGAACTCATTGATGGATTTTACCTGCGTAGGCTTGGTTGCCACCGAGTGCACGATATAGTGAACGACACCAACCTTGGATCCGTCCTTGATAAGGTCGTCGGTCATTCCGTTCAATCCGATCTTGATACTGTAAAAGTCTGCGATTCCCTGAACTGCACGTTCAGCGATCGAAGCCGGATATATATGACAATGTGCGTTAATTACCTTCTGCATCTTCGATATTATACCCCATGAGCAAAGACAAGTTGTGAAATTTCCTGTTGCAAAGCCCGAAAGGTTAGGTTTATAATCCCACCCATGAACAGAAAGTCATTTACAAGCTTTGATTTCTTTTTTGGATTTGGATTTTTTACGAGGTCCGAATAAGTTTTCACTGCAAAGAATGTGACGTTCATAAACAAGATTGAATTAACAAGCCCTGCAGTGAAAGCTGCGGGGCTTTCTTAATTACAAAAACGGAGGACAACACTATGACACCAGAACAACTCGACAAACAGATCGCGGAACTCGTATCACAGAGAATCGCCATGGATGCACCAAGAGATTACGAGAGACACTTCGTCTACGCATTGAACAACGAGAACGATGCAACCATGACTACTCTCGAGAAAACCTTGTTCCGCACATTGTACGGGCTGTCCCACTCATATACATCGGCACATACACCGAACGCTTCCGTTCTCGACAAGACGATCAAGAACGCGCTTGAGAACACACCAAACACCTTCCCCGATACAGCTTTCGTAGCATGCCAGGGCATCGAGGGTGCATATTCGCAGATTGCATGTGACAAGCTTTTCGCTAATGCCGACATCATGTACTTCAGAACATTCGACGGTGTGTTCCAGGCAGTAGAAGCAGGCCTTTGCAAGTACGGCGTGCTTCCCATCGAGAACTCATCCTACGGTTCCGTAACGCAGGTGTACGACCTCATGAAGTCGCACAAGTTCCACATCGTCCGCGCGATGAAGCTTCAGATCTCACACCGCCTCCTCGCAAAGCCCGGCGTTAAGTTCGAAGACATCACCGAGGTTTACTCACACTCACAGGCAATCGGCCAGTGCAGTGCATTCCTCCGCGACAACAAGAACATCAAGGTAAACATCGTAGCCAACACCGCAGTAGCAGCACAGATGGTAAAGGACAGCGACAGAACAGATATCGCTGCCATCTCTTCCCCCGACTGCGCATTGCTCTACGGACTTGATGTAATTAGGAACGACATTCAGAATTCAGACCACAACTACACAAGATTCATCGTCATCTGCAAGGATCTCGAGATCTATCCCGGCGCCGACAAGGCTTCCATCATGATCTCATTGGGACACACTCCGGGTTCGCTCTCGGACCTGCTCTCAAGATTCTCAGCACTTGGTCTTAACTTAACAAAACTTGAATCACGTCCTATCGTAGGGCGCGACTTCGAATTCATGTTCTACCTCGACGTCCAGGCGTCGGTCTACTCGGAGGAGTTCATTAATCTTTTGTGTCAGTTTGACAGTGAGCCTAACGAATTCACGTTCTTAGGCTCGTATAAGGAGTCTTAACCTCTGATACGGATTCCGATAAGACGGAACATCGTCTTAAGATAACTTATGATGAACGGGATGAGTCTTCTTTTTGACTCTCCCGCGATTCTCTTATTAAAGGTGATCGGAATCTCCCCGACCTTAAAGTTTTTTCCAATCTTAAGCTTCATGAGAAGCAGTACTTCTTCAAGAACATCGTAGTTTGTGGATGTAAGCGTTATCTCGCGAAGAACATCGGCACGGTACATTCTGAAGTTGGTCGACAGGTCCTTGGCCTTAACTCCCGTTACGATACGGAATACACCGTTCAAGATATGAGACATGATCCTTGAAGTAACCGCGTCCTCAGTCTTGCCACCCTTGGTATAGCGTGAACCGATTACTACGTCGTAACCTGTGATGAACTTGTTATAAATAGCAGAAATGTGAATCGGGTTATGTGAGCCGTCGCTGTCCAATACGAGCATCTTGTCACCCTTCATGACCGATATACCCTTACGGTATGCGCCTCCGAATCCGGGCTCTTCCTGATTAACATAAATAGCGCCAAACTTCTCACAGACACCCTTTGTGTTATCCAAAGGCTCGGCTGTATCGACAACGATCATCTCGTATTCTTCGTTAAGAGAATCGAGTTCCTTAATTAATCTCGGGAATAAAAGAGTAAGACTTTCTTCTTCTCTGTAAGCCAATAAAACTACGCTGATCATAAGGGTATTTTAGCACACATAGACGGTAATATTCTCGGTACCGCCGTTAATAAAAAGCTCAACGCTGCCAACGTCTTCAAGTGTAAGTACCGAGGGCTCATGTGCGTAGGGTCTTGCGAGCACGGTTCGGTCGCCGAACCTTACCCTAAGCTCGCCGTTATCGTAAAGCACAAAAACGGATTCCTTCTTAAGAAGATGCATGCCCTCGGTTATGGGAAGCATCGTAAGCCTTCCGGCTTTATCGAAGCCCATTTCGCGGGGGAAAGTAAAAGCTCCTACCTGAAGCTGCCCCTTGTCCTCACGGCGGTTCCAGTTATACATCCATGCGATGTTTATCTTCCTGCCGTCAGGTGCATCCAGTATCTGAGGTGCGTAGAAATCAGGTCCCGTTTCCACCGTGAAGTACGGCCATGAATCGAGCTGCCCGTCGGGGATCTCGGGTGTAAACATAGTGCCGTCGAACTCACCTACAGCAAATATAACCCTGTATGGCATCGCCTTTATGGAAGAGAACATCAGTACCCATCTTCCGTCTACTTCGAAAAGATTCGGGCACTCTATTACATTGCCGAATCTGCCGTCAGTAAGAAGCTCGCCCAAGTACTCCCAGTGAATAAGATCCGCTGAGCGGTAAAGAAGGATCGAACCCGTGTTGTGAATGCCCGCTCCCACTACCATGCGGTACTCGCCGTTATAGGCAAATACCTTAGGGTCACGGAAGTCCCTGTTGGAGCCTAAGGGACACACGGAGATTATCGGGTTGCCCCCGTATTTCGTGAAGGTAAGGCCGTCGTCGGTGAAGGCAAGTGACTGTGTCTGCTCCCCTTCTTCAGAGACGGATGTATAGAAAAGATACAGTCTTCCGTCCTTCTCTATCGCAGAACCCGAGAAGCATCCGCCGTTGGTGCCGTTGTCGTACGGCATGTCGGGGTAAGGCGCGACGGGAAGCTCTTCCCAGTTAAGAAGATCATCGGAGACGCAGTGTCCCCAGTGCATCTGTCCCCACCTCGGGGCATGCGGATAATGCTGGAAGAATGCGTGAAAAC
>CAMJGB010000022.1 GCA_946405115.1 uncultured Clostridia bacterium
GGATACTCCTGGAGGAAGTTCTCGATCTCAACCGGGTAGATATTCTCACCGCCGGATACGATAACGTCCTTCTTACGGTCAACGAGGAAGTAGAAACCATCCTCATCCTGCTTAGCCATATCTCCTGTGTAGAGCCAGCCGTCATGCAAGATCTCAGCTGTAGCATCAGGATTCTTGTAGTACTCGAGCATTACGCCGGGGCCCTTGACGCAGAGCTCACCGACTTCACCCTTCTGTACTTCATTACCCTGCTCGTCGATGATCTTGCACTCCCATCTGTAACCGGGAACGCCGATAGCACCGACCTTATGTGTATTCTCAAGTCCCAAGTGAACGCAGCCGGGGCCGGTTGACTCAGAAAGGCCATAGTTTGTATCGTACTGATGATCCGGGAAGTAATCCTTCCAGTGACGGATAAGTGAAGGCGGAACAGGCTGTGCTCCAATATGCATAAGTCTCCACTGATCAAGCTTGTAATCAGAAAGCTTCAATGTACCGTTATCGAGTGCATCGAGGATATCCTGTGCCCACGGTACAAGGAGCCATACGATAGTGCACTGCTCGTCAGATGCAGCCTTGAGGATGATCTCAGGCTTAGCTCCCTTAAGAAGGACTGCCTTAGAGCATGTCCAAAGTGAACCCATCCAGTGGAACTTAGCTCCTGTGTGGTACAAGGGAGGAATGCAAAGGAAGCAGTCGTCCTTAGTTGTATGGTGATGGATAGCCTCCATCTCAGCTGCCTGGATAAGGCTTCTGTGAGGATGAAGGATAGCCTTCGGGAAACCTGTTGTTCCGGAAGAGAAATAAATCGCAGCAAGATCGTCCTCTGTAAGCTCGATTCCGGGCTCTGTGCTTGCATAGTCAGCAACCATGCTCCAGTAGCTCTCAGCAAACTCCGGCTTCTTCTCGCCGCCGACTCCGCCTACATAGATGAGAAGTCTGTTATAAGCGATTGAATCAGCATTTGTATTGATACGGTCGATGAACTCGGGACCGAAGAACAATACGTTTACATCTGCAAGGTTAGCGCAGTATGAGATCTCGTCGGCTGTATATCTGAAGTTGAAAGGTACCGCAAGAGCACCTGTCTTTAAAATACCAAAGTAGATAGGAAGCCACTCGAGGCAGTTGAACATCAGGATGGCAACCTTATCGCCCTTCTTGATACCTCTGTCGAGAAGCATATTAGCTACACGGTTAGCCTTCTCTTCGAAGACCTGCCATGTGATCTGTCTTCTGTAAACGTGAGTCTTTGTCTGCTGTACAAGATCGAATTCCTTGAAGGAGTACTTTCTTGTATCTTCCATCGTAGGATTAAGCTCGATAAGAGCTACTTCATCGCCGTGCTCAGCGGCATTTCTTTTGAGCAAATCTGTAACGATCATTATGTGATAATCCCCCGTAAAATAGGTCTCCTAATATTAGCATTGCAGGCACCTTCAGTCAAAAAAAGACTGCCTTCCGGCAGTCTTTAATCGTCCTTATTTATTTCTATTAAGCGAACGCGCTCCGAACGGACTTACGCAGACGCTTTAGCGTCGAGTACGTAGTGAGGACGCTTCGCTCAATAGTTCTCAGCAGAAACTTCAAAGTAGCTCTTAGGGTGAGCGCATACAGGGCACATCTCCGGTGCCTTTGTGCCTACGATGATGTGACCGCAGTTTCTGCACTCCCATACCTTAACTTCGCTCTTCTCGAAAACCTTAGCTGTCTCTACATTGTTAAGGAGAGCTCTGTATCTTTCCTCGTGTCTCTTCTCGATGGCAGCTACCATTCTGAACTTAGCTGCGAGGCCCTTGAAGCCCTCTTCCTCAGCTGTCTTGGCAAAATCCTCGTACATGTCTGTCCACTCGTAGTTCTCGCCGTCAGCTGCAGCAGCAAGGTTAGCAGCTGTATCGCCGATTCCCTCGAGTTCCTTGAACCACATCTTGGCATGTTCCTTCTCGTTATCTGCTGTATGGAGGAAGATAGCTGCGATCTGCTCGTATCCTTCCTTCTTTGCTACTGAAGCAAAATAAGTGTACTTGTTTCTTGCCTGGCTTTCACCTGCGAAAGCGGCCTGAAGATTCTTCTCGGTCTGTGTGCCTGCATACTTGTTTGCCATGTTCTTTATCTCCTTGCTTTGTGTTATCTCCACCGTTATGAAACGGACAGATTCTTTTTCTCATACTCATCGAGACTTACAGGACGGGCGAAGTAGTAACCCTGGAAGTAATCGCATCCCATCTCGACGAGGAAGTCTACCTGCTCAATTGTCTCAACACCCTCAGCGATAACGGGTACATCGAGACTCTTCGCGAGGTCGATGATGAGAGACATGATCTTCTTCGTTCTCTCATTCTGAGATGTATCCTTCAGGAATATCATGTCGAGCTTCAATACATCGACAGGCATGTCCTTAAGCATGTTGAGCGATGAGTATCCGCTTCCGAAGTCATCCATCTCAACGATGAATCCTGCTTCACGAAGCTTATCTATCGTCTTAAGCTTCTCATCAACATCATCCATCATGATGGTCTCGGTGATCTCAAGTCTTAAGCGCTTTCTGTCGAGCTCATACTTGTCTGCAAGACCTATGATGATCTCAGGAACATCCATCATGTAGAAGTCCTTAGGCGAGATGTTAACGGAAAGATACAAGTCGTTTCTTCCTTCGAAAGACCATCTTCTCAGGATGCGGCATGCGCACTCCCAAATGTACTGGTCGATCTTACCTATCATACCATTCTTCTCGAGGATAGAAAGGAATCGTCCCGGAGGCATGAAGCCTTCTTCAGGATGGATCCATCTTACGAGAACCTCGGCACCCACTACCTTACCGTCACGGGAAACCTGTGCCTGCAGGTAAGGAACAATCTGGCCTGTGAGGATGGCGTTATCAAGCTGCTCCGTGATCTTCTGATCCCAAAGCATTGAATCTCTTGCATTGTCTTCATAATATGCGATCTTAAAATCAGCCTCGTGCTTAACTCCTGCGATGGCAATGAATGCTCTGTCGAACATCGCAGATACCGGCATATTCTTATCCTCGATCTCATAAGCACCAACGTGCATGATGATCGGAATAACGAGATTTCTTCCTACGTTAGGAACTTCCTTAACCGCATTGATGAATGTCTCTTCCTTGTAGTTTTCTTTCTCGATAAGAACTCCGAACTTATCGGAACCGATCCTTCCGTATCTTGTGGTAGGACTTACGACCTTATCCCTTAACATGTCGGCGATCTTAACCAGAAGCTTGTCTGCGAACTCTCTGCCGTATCTGTCATTAACGAGCTTAAACTCCTTAATATCGGAAGCGATGATGTAGAACTCCTTATCAGGATTTGCCTGAAGGACTTTTCTTACCTCATCGTACATACGGTCTGTGTTATAGATGCCCGTGAGCTTATCGTGTGTAGCGAGGAAGCGGTTCAAATTCTCACGCTTCGTTCTCTCTGTTGTATCAGTGATCTTGGCAAATGATCCGATGAGCTTTCCCTGAAGATCGTGAAGCTTATGGAATTCGATATCGTAGATGTACTCGTGACCGTTCTCCAAAGAAGTACAGGTCATCATCTTCGATTCGTAATAAGCAGACTCTTCTCTGTCCTCACCTGTAAGAGCAAGAAGCTTCTCGAATCCGGAAGACGTATCATTCATATCCATTCCGAGCTGAAGCTGTGCAGCTGAATTGGCATAGATACAGTCGCGGTTATCATCGAAGAAGAGAATACCGTCGGATATAGTGGCAAGAACCGTCTTCTTCATCTCTTCCATGAGTGCCAGAGGCTGATACTCGATGGAGTAAAGATAGATAAAGATTCCGCAGATGCCGAGACCTACGATGGATCTGTCGATCTTATCATTGATGACGATATGTGTGGTCTCCCAGATAGTCGTAATAATACAAGCCAAAAGAATAATTACGTAACGACCTCTGTAAAGCTTTGATGTCTTGACTATCTTATAAGAAAGTACAACTATCGCCACAGTAAGGAGCACGGCAGAAATTCCGAGGTGCACCATGTGATACCACTTGGACTGGAACTCAATTGCCATCTTTCCGTCGAGCTCAACAAGTGAGAGAACGAATACATGATTAAACGCGTGATTAAGTACCAGGCTCAATGAATCAAGAATTACGAGACCAAGCAATACTTTGGTCAGAGCTGAATGCTTAACCTCGAAGTTGCAGAACTCAAGACTAAACTCATCAAAGTAGAACAAAAGGACCGTAGTACTTATAAAGTAAATGGTGAAACAGAATTTACAAACTGTGATGTTGTCGCTTAAAGCGATAACCATGTTGGAAACAATCGGCACGAGAAGCCAGAAAAGAATGCGCGATACATACGGTGCGATATCTCGGTCGCTCCTGCTCGTGCGGACAAGACAGAATATGGTCAGTGCCGCCAATATAGCCATTGTCACCACATACAACAACATAGCTTAATATTAACACGGTGCCGCAGGTGATAGGTTGACCAAATATAAACAATTATTGAACATTATAATTTAAAAGAAAAGGCGGGTATTCCCCGCCTTCTCATCCCTTATCCCAATTAAATTCCAATTACTCGTCTTCCCTGTATTCCAATATGTCTACCGGCTGACAATCGAGAGCCTTGCAGATGTCGTTTAACGTCGAGAATCTTACTGCCTTCGCTTTCTGATTCTTAAGTATCGACAGGTTCGCAGGAGTAATCCCGATCTTCTGGGCAAGATCACCTGAGGAGATCTTACGCTTTGCCATCATAACGTCCAAATTAACTATGATCATATATATCTCCCCCTTCTGTCAGATCGTAAGATCCATCTCTTCCTTCATGGTGATGGCCTTGCTGAATACAACTTTAACACACATGACGATAAGAGCCATAAACAAAGCTATGATCGTAAGGAAGCTGGATCCAAACCATACGAATCCGCCGCAAGCACAAGCTACACCGATTCCGATGAGAGCTCCGGTGATGACACTCATAAGCTTCGTATTTGCTCTGTCGAACACGATATCCTTACTCATGTTGGACAGAAGCTTAAATACGCTTATAAGTATCACATAAGCCCCGACCGTTCCCAGGTACCAAACCAGCGTAATTACCAGCTTGGTCAGATCATCGGACTTCTCCGCATATGCATAGCAGATATACTTCGAGATCGGTACACCGAAGACATCGGCTACTACGACGCATGCGATGAACAATACAGTCGCTATCTTCGACCACTTTATAATTCCGTCATCATATTTCATATCCTTATTCCTCCGTGAAAAAGAATTAAGCATGCTTTTATGACATCATAATAGCATGCTTAATATTGTTTTGCAAGAGTTTTTTATCGTTTTTCGATATATTATTACTTTGCAGCGAAGTATGTTCCGATATCGTCCTGATCCAGGATCTGCTCTAATACCTGAGGCTGCGAGCCCGAAGCGATAACGCCATTGATGCCCTTGCCCGTTACCATCTGCATTGCGGTGATCTTCGTATACATGCCGCCCGTACCGAGCTTGCTGCCCGCTCCCTTGGAGAACCCGAGCATCTCGTCAGTGATCTCCTCTACGTAAGAGATACGCTTCGCATTCTCGTCTTCCCTGGGGTTGCTTGTATAAAGACCGTCGATATCTGAAAGAATGATAAGAAGGTCTGCATTCGTGAGTATCGCTACATCAGCCGAAAGCGTATCGTTATCGCCGAATGTACCGTTGTGCCAGATCTCGTTCGTGGACACCGTATCGTTCTCGTTGATAACAGGGATCAGGTGCTTCTCGAGCATTGCCTCGAGTGTATTGGTGATGTTATGTCTCTGAAGCTTATCAGCGATACCGTCCTTTGTAAGAAGGATCTGTCCGCATACATAGGAATACTCGGCAAAAGATCTTGTGTAAGCGTTCATGAGCTCGCACTGACCTACAGCTGCGATAGCCTGCTTCTCAGGGATATCCGTGGGCTTCTCGGGAAGGTTAAGGCTTCCGATGCCGACGCCGATCGCACCTGATGTAACGAGGATGACCTCACGTCCGCTGTTCCAGATGTCAGCGATGCCGCGGCAAAGCTTATCGATGTTGCCGTGATTCATCTTGCCGTTCTCGTAAGTAATGGTAGACGTACCTACCTTAACTACGATTCTTTTCGCGAAGTTCACGGCATAACGTGAACCGCCCTTATCATCAACCAGCATTCGCGGGCTCCCCTCTCAAATCTTAATCTTTACTGTAATTAAGGCGGCCCGATAACTCAAGCCGCCCGTTAAGAATATACTCTTAGCCTATAAAATACAAGTTGGCGTTATGCTGAAGCCTTTACCGTATTCCAGATCTCTGTGTAGCGCTCTTCATAAGCGGAAGAAGAGTAGTAAACCTCCAAAGTAGTGAAGATCTCCTCTGTAGGATAGTAGTAAACGTTGCCGGAAACCTCGGGATCGAGCATTGCCCTTGCAGCTACGTTAGGTGTGGAGTAACCAACATACTCGCAGTTCTCAAGAGCGATGTCAGGCTCATACATAAAGTTGATGAAGTCGTGAGCGCCCTCGTAGTTAGCTGCGTTTGACGGGATGCACATCATGTCTACGGACCAGTTGGAACCCTCGGGGAGAACGAATCTTAAGTCGATGTCCTCGTTGCCGAGCTCCTCGATTCTGTCGAGCATTACGATGTGGTCGCCGGACCATGCTACGGAAGCTGCCATCTCGCCTGATGCCATCTTATCCTTAAGGTTATCTACGCCGTAAGTAGGATTGAGGTTTGTCTTCTGATCGATAAGGAGCTGCATTGCCTCGGCAAGCTCGCCCTCATCCAAAGTGTTGATGGAGTATCCAAGGTAGTTAAGAGCAACGCCGATAGACTCTCTCATGGAATCGTACATGCCGATGTCACCTGCGTTTGCCTCATCGAAAAGCACACCCCAGATTACTTCAGGATCCGTCGTGCCCTCGGGGATCTCGATTCTGTTAGCATCGTAAACAAGACCTACAGTGCAGTAAAGATACGGAACTGCGTAATCGAGAACCTCGTCTGAAAGAGCCTGATCCTGAGAATAGGATACGGAATTAAACATGGGATCCATGTTAGCTGTTACGTTAGGAAGCAAGGACCAGTCGAGGGGCTGGATTCTTTGCTCGTTAATGAGTCTGCATACCATGTACTCTGAAGGAATGATTACATCGTATGTGTTGTCGAGGTTAGGATACATTGTCTCGTTAGTCTCGAAAGTTCTGTAAATAACCTTGTACTGAGGATAAGCAGCCTCGAACTTGGCAATAGTATCCTCTGCAATATACTCACCCCAGTTATAGATGATGAGTTCCTGTCTGTTGTCGCAGGCAACTGAACCCAGCATTGCAGAAGCAATGATCGCAGCTGTGCTTGCGATACTTACAAGCTTTCTAGTTCTCTTCATTTCTTCATTCCTCCATTTTTATCTTTTGCTCCCTTAACACGGGTAACATTGGATGCAAGTAAAAGTGCGAATACCGCAACAAAAAGGATCGTGGTCAACGCATTCATCTTGGGATTAACTCCGAACTTTGCCATAGAGTATATCTTCATAGGCAGCGTCTGAACAGATGAATTTACGTTGAAGTTACTTATGAGGTAGTCATCAACAGAGAGAGTAAATGTCAGCATCAAAGATGAAAGGATGCCGGGCATTATCTCCGGGATGATTACAAGTCTTAACGTCTGAAGTCTCGTGGCACCCAAGTCCATCGCAGCCTCCGACAGGTTCTTGTCGAGCTGCTTGATCTTTGGATCTATGGATAGTATCGCGAACGGAACGCAGAACGCGATGTGTGCGCATACCAGTGTAAACTCACCTTTCTGTACTCCCAGGAAGGAGAACAAAAGCATGAAAGCGATACCTATGACAAGCTCAGGCATTACGTTAGGAATGTAAGTAACATTCATGAGAACTTCCTGGAATTTCTTGGGAAGATATGCCATGCCGAGGCAGCTTATTACTCCGAATACAGTCGATATAACTGAAGCAATTGCTGCTACCTTCATGGTCGTAAGCAAAGACTCAAGAAGCTCTCCTCCGTCACTTCCCGAGAACAGGCTCGTGTAGTTACGAAGAGTAAATCCGCCCCAGATGAATGACTTCGGTACGCTGTTGAACGAATAGAAGATCAGAAGCGCGATGGGCAGGTATAAGAATACGATGACAAGAGCGATGTAGACGCTCGGGATTGCTTTTCGAAGTAATCTCACAGTACCATACCCCCGCTTCCGGACGCTTCCTTGTCCTGATTACGAAGCACTCTCATAGTGAAGAGTACGAAGAGGAGCAGGATGAGCGACAGTACGTTGCCAGCCTGCTGGAAAGTCGCGCTCTCGTTCAAGATGAACGACTGAACCGTGTTGCCAATCGTTGTCTTCGATCCTTCCGTGATGATATCGGGGATCATGTAGAAAGTCATGGAAGGCATGAATACCATCTGTATTCCGGAGATAACACCGGGAAGCGACAGAGGGAAAATAACCTTCGTAAAAGTCTGAACTTTATTGGCACCGAGGTCAGCTGCAGCCTGGCCCAAGCTCTCATCGATCTTAACGAGAACGGAGTAGATCGGAAGCAGCATGAACGGCAGGAAGTCGTTTATGAGAACGAACTTCGTGATGATGTCGGAAAGGATGGGATCCTTAAGGAAAAGGATCGGCTCCTGCATTCCGAAGACACTCATGAGGAATGTATTAAGTACACCTGTCTGCCCGAAGAAAGCTCTCCACGCATATGTACGAAGCATCGTGTTCATCCATGTGGGAAGAACGAAGAGCAGCAAAAGCTTACTGGATTCGTTGTGAAGTCTTTTCGCGCGGGCCTGAAGTATGTATGCGAGGGGATAGCCCAGAAGCAGGCATCCGAATGTAGTCCAGAGTGCGTAGTCCAAGCTTCTTAAGAATACGGAGAAGTACTCCTGAAGAGTAACGCGCACGCCGTAGAATTCAGTCGTAACGGTCTTGTTCTCGAACAGTGTCTTGAAGCCGTCGAGGTTAAACGCATAGCCGCCCGAAGTCTTGCCGAAGAAAGCTCGGAACAGGATGAGTACGAGAGGAAGTATCGTGAAGAGAACTACCCATGCGATGTAAGGGTATGACAGAAGCTTCATCTGCATCGTAAGTCCAAGCGCACCGTAGATGGAAGCTGCGATGCCGAGGAAAAGGATTACGCATAAGATGTTGCCCGTAAGAGACTGAACTACATAAAGGCGCTGTGCCGTAAGGCCGTTCTCGGCGATCATGGAAGGTGTTATGAACTTGTTTAAAGTAATGACGTGAAGTGCAAGTCTTGCGCCGAGCAAAACCATTACAGAAAGGCAGCCGAGCCTCTTTGTATTTCTGCTGTGAGAATAAAGCTGGAAACCCAGGGAAAGCGTCAAAGCTGCAACTGCGACCACGATCGTAAGCGTGAACATCAGCGCGCCGAAGCCTCTGAAGTCGAGGTTAACGGAGCTGTCTCTAAGCTGAACGAATACCCTCGGAGACATGATCATGGAGAACAGAGAATACGTTCTCTCCTTCTTGTACTGAACGAAAAGCTCGAACATGGGCACAAAGACGGACACGAACGAGAGCGTCGCCGCTATGCACATGATGATGCCGTGCAAAGGCATCAGCTTAAATCTTGATTTGATGTCGCTCATGCCTTTTCCTCGTCGTACTCGTCCTTAACTCCCCTTACTCCGTAGCTTCCGGGCAAAGGCGAGAATCTGGACTTCCTCATGATCTGAATGTCATCAGGATCTACCGTAAGACCTACTCTCTTTCCTACCTCAACAGGGTCAACGTCCTGAATCATCCACTCGATTCCGGTGTCGCCCTTAACGATGATCTCGTAGTGAACGCCCTTGAAGATGATGCTCTCAACAGTACCGTTTACATAAGCATCGTTCTCTTCCTTGATGTAGATATCCTCAGGACGGATTACTACATCAACGTCATTAACGGCTCCCTCCTTCATCTCAGGGAAAAGAGGGTCGATGCACTCGAACTTAGTACCTGCGAATGTTACTTCGTGGTCCTTTGTCATGGTGCCGGGAATAATGTTGGACTCGCCGATGAAGTCTGCTACATAAGCATTCTTAGGCTCGTTATAGATATCGATAGGTGTTCCGATCTGCTGAATGACACCGTCCTTCATGACGATGATCGTATCGGACATTGTAAGAGCTTCTTCCTGATCGTGAGTAACGTATACGAACGTGATGCCGAGTTCTCTTTGCATATGCTTGAGCTCAATCTGCATCTCTTTTCTCATCTTAAGATCGAGAGCGCCCAAAGGCTCGTCGAGAAGAAGGATCCTGGGCTTCAAGATAATGGCTCTAGCGATGGCGACTCTTTGCATCTGGCCGCCTGAGAGCTGGTCGATGTAACGGTTGCCGTAACCTTCAAGACCTACTGTGCGAAGAGCCTTGTTAACACGCTCCTCAACTTCCTTCGCGGGCACCTTCTGAAGGTGAAGTCCGAATGCTACGTTATCGAATACATTAAGGTGCGGGAACAAAGCATATCTTTGGAAAACCGTGTTGATGTGTCTTTTATGCGCAGGCACCTTAAGAAGGTCGGAACCTTCGAAAGTTACGATACCGGAATCTGCTGTCTCAAAGCCTGCGATGATACGAAGAGTCGTTGACTTACCGCAGCCTGAGGGACCGAGCAAAGTTATGAACTCGTTATTTCTGATATAGAAAGTAATGTCATGCAGAACCTGGGTTCCGTCATAACTTTTGTTAACATCCTTAAGCTCGATGATGTGCTCGATGCCCGATGAATCCGGAAGGAGCTGGCCTGCCCTTGCTTTGTTCTCTGTACTTTCGCTCATTCGTACCCTCCTTCGAAACCCGGCGGTAAAAATGCTTTATCTGTTACTTAATAAGCGCGCTCTTAAAGTCGGTGCCATCGAATGTAGCAAAGTAATCATTCAATGTCTCCGCTCTTCTGATAAGCTTTACGGAACCGTCTGTCTGAAGCAGAAGCTCTGCTGACTTTAATCTTCCGTTGTAGTTGTAGCCCATCGCGAATCCGTGTGCACCGGAATCGTGGATAACAAGGTAGTCACCTATGTCGATCTTAGGGAGCATTCTGTCTATCGCGAACTTATCGTTGTTCTCACAAAGTGAACCTGTGATGTCGTACTTGTGATCCTCGGGTGCATTCTCCTTACCGAGAACCGTGATGTGGTGGTAAGCACCGTACATAGCTGGTCTCATGAGGTTTGCTGCGCATGCATCAACACCTACGTACTCCTTGTATGTGTGCTTTTCGTGGATTGCCTTCGTAACAAGCTGTCCGTAAGGAGCGAGCATGAATCTTCCCATCTCAGTGTAGATGGCGATATCGTCTCTTCCCTCGGGTACAAGGATCTCCTCGTACTTCTTCTTAACGCCCTCGCCGATAACGCGGATGTCATTAGGAGTCTGGTCGGGTCTGTAAGCGATGCCGACACCGCCGGAAAGATTTACAAAAGCGAACTTGATTCCGACTTCCTTCTCGATCTTCAGGATGAGCTTAAACAGGTCACCTGCAAGCATCGGGTAGTAATCGTTAGTAAGCGTGTTGCTTATGATGAAAGCGTGGATACCGAACTTCTTTACGCCTCTTTCCTTGAGCATTCTGTACGCCTCGAAAAGCTGCTTCTCCGTCATGCCGTACTTGGCATCACCGGGGTTATCCATGATGCCGTTGCTCATCTTAACAACTCCGCCCGGATTATAGCGGCAGGACATTACCTCGGGATACTTATCGCCGATGATGCCGTCCAGGAATTCAATGTGTGTGATGTCATCAAGGTTAATGATGGCACCCATGTCGTATGCAAGCTTGTACTCGCAAGCAGGTGTATCGTTGGACGAGAACATGATGTGATCGCCCGATGCATTAACGGCACCTGAAAGAACCAGCTCAGCTTCACTTGAGCAGTCGAAGCCGATGTCGTAATCCTTAAGGATATTCATGATATATGGATTAGGTGTAGCCTTTACTGCGAAGTACTCGCGGAATCCCTTGTTCCAAGCGAATGCTTCCTTAACAGCCTCGCAGTTCTTCCTTATTCCGGCCTCATCGTAAATATGAAACGGAGTCGGGTAAGTCTTAACGATCTCCTCGATCTGTTCTTTAGTAACGAAAGGTTTCTTTTCCATAGTTATACATCCTCAAAATAAACTTTAAGGATAATAACATATATTTTTCAGAAACTCACCTATCAGAGCACTTCTTTACTTAATGACGATCCTGTTCTTGCCGGTCTTCTTGGCTTCATAAAGAGCCGTATCTGCGCGCTGGCACCAGACGTCAACATGCTCGCCTTCGATAGCGGATGTGACACCCAATGATATCGTGTGACTTCCGGACACATCAAAGACCTTATTCTCAAAGGCTTTACGTATGCGCTCTGCCAATGCTTCAGGACCGCCCTCGATCTTATTCGGAACAAGGATCATGAACTCCTCGCCGCCCCATCTTCCGATACTGATGTCAGGATCTGTATCGAGGCTGTGATCTGTCATGATATGGCTTATCGTCTTGATTACTATGTCACCTTCATGATGTCCGAACGTATCGTTTACATTCTTAAAGTCGTCAATGTCGATCATGATAAGTGACGGCTGATCAACTTTTCCATTGCCTTCCGTATATGCTTTGTTCGCAGAAGTTATCCTGTGCTGTATCTCGGTACGGTTATAAAGCTTGGTAAGACCGTCTCTGATCGAGGACTGCTCAAGCATCTTAACTGTCTCTTCGAGATCTTCTGTTGCCGCATGAACAAAGTTCGCGAGTCTGTTTACAAGGGAAGCCTGACCGTCAAGCGTATGGTTCTTGATCTTAAACGGACGTCTGTTACCCTGCGCCTCACCTTCGCGAAGACCGGTAACGAGCAAAGTTACGTTGTGCTGATTAAGATCCTTTCCGGTCCTCATGAACTCACCGGATGTATAGAATCCTGAAGTCGGCGCAATATTCTGGAACGGCGAAGTCTCACGGTCGCATCCCTCATCACCCCAGAACGCTCTTCTGGCGGCACATGAGAAAAGGAATATCGCCTGCGGTTCGAACTCCGCAAGCTCTCCTCCGACATCACTAACCTGTTCAAGGATAGTCCACGGATCTCCGTAAGCCATATAGGCTTCAACACCTTCATCGATATCAGCAGTCATTACCAACGTTCCGTCAGGAAGACAAGCGGTCGGAGCTCTCAACATATCGATTCCGTTGTGCTTATACATGAACGGGAATTCCAATGTATGAAGGAAAAACTGCTCATCATTCGCGATGTTAAGATACTTGTAATAGATATCGTAAGCGGGCTTATTATCAAGCTCCTGCAAAAGTGCGTGATCAGACTTCGTTATCTTAAGTTTCCTTCCGAGAGGCTTCCAGCCTGTAACCCAGTCAGTATATACATGGAGGTTATCACCGCCGATAAGAACGAATACCGCTGCATGTTCAGAGCAGTCCGATCCGCTCGAGAAAACGAATGAGGATGTCTCGTTAAGATCATCGGAGAAAGAACCTCCGCCGTATATTCGAACCTTGTCGTCGATCTTACTTAAGTCCTCACAGAACTTGGTCATCGACAGACCTCTGATTGTTACCAGAAGTTCAACCGCCTTGACCCAAGATCTCTGAGCAATGATCTCGGAAAAAGCTTCCGACACCTTAGGTTCGGTCTCTTCAGTAAGAGGCATCTGATAGACCTGAATCTTAGTTGTCGGATCCTCAAAAAATGTACATGTAATAGTGATATGTGACTTATTAAGTCTTCCGTCCATAACGTTGCCGCTGGTCGTACAACCGATATAAACGGCATCGGGTACGGTGAATTCTATGAGGCTTGCAACATGACGGATCTTATCGATCTCGAGGTTATCCGAGAACACATGAAACAATATGGCGGATACTTCTTTATTGATCCTCCACTTGTCAATCCGGTTGAGTTCCTGTCTCAGACCGGCATCATCTACGTATTCAAATTGAATCTGCCTCATACTCGGATTATAGAAGAGGCATGTAAAACAAGTCTTTTCAATA
>CAMJGB010000023.1 GCA_946405115.1 uncultured Clostridia bacterium
GTCTCGACGCTTCCTTGAAGAGAATGGGACTTGATTATGTTGATATCTTCTACCATCACAGAATGGATCCCGACACTCCTCTTGAAGAGACAATGGGTGCGCTGGAGCAGGCAGTAAGAAGCGGCAAGGCTTTGTATGTAGGACTTTCTAATTACGACGGCAAGACACTCGAAGCCGCGACTAAGATCCTTACCGAGTTGCATGTTCCTTTCATCATCAATCAGAACCGCTACAACATCTTCGACCGTAAGATCGAGGAGAACGGTCTTAAGTCGACTTCTTATGAATTAGGTAAGGGAATCATCTGCTTCTCCCCTCTTGCCCAGGGACTTCTTACGGACAGATATCTTAACGGAATTCCTGAAGACAGCAGAGTAAGAACAGACGGAAGATTCCTTAAGGAGTCTTCGATTACGGAAGAGAAGCTTGGCCAGATCCGTAAGCTTAATGAGCTTGCTAATTCACGTGGTCAGTCGCTTGCAAGCATGGCCCTTTCCTGGGTTCTTAAGGACGACCCTATTACTTCCGTAATCATCGGTGCATCGAAGTCTTCCCAGATACTCGATAACATCAACGCTCTCGAACATCTTACATTCACGGCTGATGAGCTCAGCACTATAGACAGCATTATCGCTACTTCATAACAAGAAAGGATATTCAGGATGAGTACCATAAGTAAGACATATTCGAACGGCGAAGTAATCATTAAAGAAGGCGACATCGGCAACAGTTTCTTTCAGATTATGGAAGGTAATGCCGGCGTCTATGTTAACTACGGTAAAGAAGATCAGGTGAAGCTCACCGTCCTTAATAAAGGACAGTACTTCGGCGAGATGGCCGTAATCGAAGCTTATCCCAGAAGTTCCACGGTCGTTGCCGAAGGAAGCGCTTCAGTAATTGAGATTCCGGGTTCGGAATTGAATACTTACTTTAAGGATAATCCCGACAAGATCATCGAACTTATAAAGCACATCGGCAACCGCTTAAGAGCACTGACAGACGACTACGATGAAGCCAAGGCAGTTCTTAAAAATCTCGAGAATCCCGCTGATGACAAGAACAGCGAATCCTTCCTTTCTAAGCTTAAGAAGCATATCGGCTTCTACAAGATCTCCAAGGTCGATCTTACTGCCCCGAGTGCCGAAGCACTTCGTGAGCAGTCCAAAGATCTTACCAAGGGTGAGTCTACCGAGACCTATTCCAAGGGCACCATCATCTACAAGAAAGGTGAAGTTTCCCGCTGCATGTACATCCTTCACGGCGGCAGCGTAGGCATCTACTATAACTACGGCGAAGACAACGAGCTTATGCTTACAGAGCTTTTGCCTGTAGCCTTTTTCGGTGAGATGGGCATGCTCGCAGGTAAGGAGAGAAGTGCCACTGCAGTAGCAAAGTCCGAGGACACTTATGTTGAGATCATCCGCCTTGAGGATCTTCAGGATATGTTCAAGACAAGTCCCGTTAAGGTCGACATGATCCTGCGCCATCTGTCCTTCCGCTTAAGATCTCTTACAGTCGATTACTTTAATACCTGTAAGAAGATCTCCGAAGCTTATAACAGATAATCAGTTAAGACCATCCAGGAAGTCATCAATTATCTCGATGCACTCCTCCGTCCTGTCGAGGAAGATTACGTGATCGCCCGGGAGGTCGACTATTTCCGTATTGCCTAATCTCTCGGCATAAGGGATCAGCTCGTCTTCATAATCAGAATCATACTCTCCAAAGTAAGATGCAGCTATGTAGATCTTCGGGATGTCGTTGGTGACGATATTATTCCATGTGAAGGTCTGAAGCTCACCGCAGTAAAGTTCATCCATCTCATGTCTTGCATAATGAGAACCGATCGTTCTGTTGATCATCGTAAGTGCCAGATCCTGATCTTCCTCTGTAAGTCTGTAGAAGACATTCTCATAGCCCGAGGGACCAAGCCATGCAAGACCTGTCTTGGCAGCAAACTGCATCCAGTTTAACGTAGCCGAGATAGAGATTCGCCCCCAAATAGAAAAATCAAACTCCCTGGCGAGCATCTCTTCACCGAAAGGCGTTGTTCCGTCCATGATGATAACGGCCTCGATCTCATCAGGATAAGTGCTCTCCCAATATGCGGAGTACAAGCTTCCTAATGAGTGTGCTAGCAGAATATAGGGGCCTTCCTCACCCGAATCACGAAGCGCAGTTCTGTAGTCTTCCACGACATCTGCAATCGTCAAATCTTCCCTGACATCATCGCTTAATCCGTAACCCGGTCTGTCGATGAAGATGAACTCATTCTCGTCTTCGAATGCCGAGGTCAAAGGTCTCCAGCCGATGTACATCTCGCCGTCGCTCCAACCGCTCACCGTAACGAAAGTATGCTCGCCGTCCTCGTTTCCTGTCCTGTACACATTAAGCGAATGATCGCCTACAGACACGAGGTTCCTGTATCCTCTCTCATCAAGCGTATTGCGTGCGCCCTTGAACTTAATAAGATCGTAAATGCACATGCCTGCGACAAACAGGAGCGCCGCGACCAAAGTCCACCCTATGATCTGAGAGATCACTTTCTTTGCTTTTTTCATACATCTATCCCCTTAAATATGATAAGGCGATACTATCACCTAAGCTTTTCGATGTGAGGCGTTTTGTGGCGAGATGCATGTTTACTGTGGTGAGTTACCGCCTTTTATGTTGCTTCCCGATATAGTGATAGAATATTCATGCGAATAATAAGGAGGTAAATATCATGGATATCGACATCAATAAGGCAAAAGACATTGCACAGGATGCTTTGGAGAAGGTCTCCAAGGACACAACAGCTAAGAAGACTGCCAACGACGCTATCAACGCAGTCGAGAAGAAGGTCGGCGTAGACCTTCCCGACGTTGACACGATCAGCAAGGCACTGGGCAATAAGTAATCTTATTAAGCCGTAATCAATTCCCGTAATCATGAGGTTACGGGAATTTTTTTATCAAATTCAAAATTCTTTCGAATAATCCCCCCTCCTCATGTGTCTTATAGGCAGATGCGGAAATAAAGGAGGCATGAGAAATGACAGAAAAGGAACTGGAGAATCTCTACAACGAGGGCTACAAGGCGGTGTACTGGACTGCGATGTCCATCCTCAAGAACAAGGAGGAAACTGAGGACGTCGTACAGGACACATTCATCACGGCTTACGAATCCTACGACTCGCTCAAGGACAAGTCCAAGGCAGTCGCATGGATAAAGAAGATCGCGGCCAACAAGTGTCTTAACATCGTAACCCGCAGAAGAACCGTCAACGCCGACGATGAGTTTCTCGAGAACACTGAGGATATCTCTGACAACTTCCTTCCCGATTCGATCGTCGAGTCGAAGGAGAAAAGAAAGATCATCATGGACATCATCAACAACACGCTGTCCGAAGACACTGCGATGACCATCATACTTTTCTACTTCAACGAGATGTCGGTAAAGGAGATCGCAGAGCGTCTCGATATCCCCCAGGGCACCGTCCTTTCCCGCTTGAACTATGCCAAGAAGAAGATCAAGAAGGAGGTGGAGAAGTATGAGAAGGATAATAAGGATAAGCTGTTCGTAATGGGCGCACCTTTCTTAACTCTGCTTTTCGAGAAGGAGGCCGAGCAGGTACCGTTCGTGCCCATGCCGGCATCCATAAAGGGCATCACCGCATCTTCGAAAGCAGCAGCGAAGGCAGCGGCAAAGGCCACCGCGAAAAGCTCCGCCATCAAAGCCACAGCGCTCGGTCTTACGGCCGCAGCAGTTCTTGGCGGAGGCGGCTTCATCGCATACAAAGTCCTGTCGGATAAAGCCGATACAAAGAGTGCAGATGAGACATACGAGACGAACGAGTTTGTCGAAGAGACAGAGCGCCCGATCAACGTGCTCGGCATGACGCCCGACCTTCTTAACCTTGAGGGCGGATATGTGAGGTATTGCACCTATCATTCGATTACCGAAGATACATACGAGGAGCAGGATCAGCTCTACTACGATGCCGACGGCAACATGGTCCTCGACTGTCTTTATAACGAGGACGGCACGCTGATCTCTTCTGATTACTTTATCTATGATGAAGAGGGCCGCGTTCTTCGTGAAGAGTTGTGGAATACTCATGAGTACAGTCGAGGTCTTTACAGGATCTATACTTACGGACCTAACGGTGTCGAGCAAATGGATGAAGGTCAATTCGAGGACGAGCCCGAGAATTACCATGTCTATGAATATGATGATCAGGGACGACTCATTCTCGATACCGAATACAGCTATGAATTCGACACCTGCTATTGGTACTGCGAGTATCGATATGAAGACGACGGAACATACACCACGCATGTAACGTCATTCGATGTTTACAGACAGGAAATGATAGAGTCGGAAGACTACGACCTCTACAGTGCCGACGGTGTACTGCTCATGGAGTTCACGGGTATTCAGTCACAGCAAGATGTCTATAACTATGATGCTAACGGTGTACTGACATCCATGGACAGATTCTATGGCAATTCATTGAACCAGACAGTAACGTACGAGTACGACAGTGAGGGCAGGCTTGTCCGCGATTACACGGCCTTCCCGAACCACGATCCTCACAGAGAGCACATCTACACTTACGAAGATCTTTGATTGCGGGGTTCTTCACGTGTCTCACCCCCTAATCGGGTGCGATTTCAGGCCGCTGCAGTACCAAACTCGCGAATTCGTCGATTTGGTACTGTAAAAACCCCTATTTCCAGTACTAAACAGCGTGATTAAACCCTTTTGGTACTTGAATTTGCTGATTTCTAGTACTACATCAGTAAAACTCTCCCATTTGGTACTCAAAAACACTGGTTTTTCAGTACCAAAATGAGCTATTGGGCTGATATGGTACTGTAACCAGAAAAATTCATAAAACTATCGAATAAAAGATAAGCCCCGTAACCGAGAAGTTACGGGGCTTGATTCATTCACTGATTAAACAAGTGAGATTACTGAGGACCGGAGTATGTAGAGCTTCCGAATCCGAGGATGAGTGTAGCGATGTTCGGGAAAAACAATTCAACGAGGAACATTCCTACGCCGTAACCGAACGCCTTAACAAGTTTCCAGCTCATAATGATGTAAACAACAAGTCCTACTACGGGGATCAATGTGAGAAGGAACAACCAACCGTTACCCCAAGAGATCTTAAAGAGTACATAGAGGTTAAGGAAAGGAATGATGCTCTTCCATCCTGCCTCGCCTGCCTTGGTGAAGATCTTCCACATTGCAACAACGAGAAGAACATAGATAACCAAGCTGATAACAAGACTGGTACCGCCGGTCAATGCTTCCAAAAGATCTGAATCCATATACGTACCTCCCTAATATAGATTATGAGTTCAGTTTTACATACCTTGGAAACCCAGTCAATTATTTTGGATTATTTCTTATCCATTTGACTTTCGGGATTAATAAATCTGTAACAAAGGTTCAAAGACTCGACACAAACCTATAGAGAAATATGCTTTTCGATATGTTATAGTGAGTGTGGGGAGGAACTATAAAGTGGTCGCAGGCCACGTATACAGAAAGGATCTGCAAGATGAGTACGATCGAGAAGACTTATGTCAACGGAGAAGTAATCATTAAGGAGGGCGACATCGGTAATAGTTTCTTCCAGCTCTTACAGGGCAACGCCGGTGTCTACGTGAATTACGGTAAAGAAGATCAAGTCAAGTTAACCGTTCTTAAAGAGGGACAGTACTTTGGCGAGATGGCCGTAATTGAAGCTTATCCCAGAAGTTCCACAGTAGTAGCTGAAGGCGATGTAAAGGCTGTTGAGATTCCGGGTTCCGAGTTGAACTCTTATTTTACTGAGCAGCCTGATAAGATCATCGCTTTGATCGAGCATCTCGGCAACAGATTAAGAGCGTTGACCGACGATTACGACGAGGCTAAGGGCGTTCTGGCAGAGCTTAAGAATTCCGATGCTGACAAGAAGAGTGAATCTTTCCTTGCTAAGATCGCGAAGCACATCGGCTTCTACAAGACGAGCAAGGCTGCTCTTTCTGAGCCCAGTGCAGAGGCACTTCGTGAGCAGTCAGCAGACATCACCAAGGGTGAATCCACAGAAACTTATACTAGAGGCACCATCATCTACAAGCAGGGTGAGGTTAGCAACTGCATGTATATCCTTCACGGCGGAAGCGTAGGCATTTACTGCAACTACGGCGAAGCTAACGAGTTGAAGCTTACAGACCTTTTGCCTGTATCCTTCTTCGGTGAGATGGGTATGCTCTCAGGCAAGGCTAGAAGTGCCACAGTAGTAGCTACATCTGATGATACATTCGTAGAGATCATCCGTCTTGAAGGACTTCAGGATATGTTCAAGACAAATCCTGTTAAGGTCGACATGATCTTACGTTATCTGTCATTCCGCTTGAGATCACTTACTAATGACTATTTCAGAACATGTAAGGAGATCTCGGAGTCTTACAGTAAATGATAGGCCCGGATCAGGTACAATACTTTCTCACGAATTCGGAAGACTCGATATGCATCATATCGACTTCCGGAGAATTGTTGTACACCAATCCGGCTGCTGAAAGGCTTTTCGGCATATCGGGAGAAGAAGGCGTAAAGATCTGGAACGCCATTCCCTATGTAGAAGGCAACGACGACCTGATACAGATGTTTATCGATTCCATCATGAACAAGGATACCTCGCAGGAGGTAATCGTTGACTATTGGAATACGGAAGGCAAGGTTTATAACCTGCACGTAAAGATGACGTTTTTTAAGCAGGACCCTCCTGTCTACCTCATCGTTATTACGGATCTTACGCAGCTGTTCAAGGTTAACTCCGCGCTCGTAAGATACACGTCGCCTGACATAGCCGACTATGCCCTCATGACAGCAGAAGGACAGAAGAGCGGCGGCGTTAAGAAAAGCGTCACCATTCTGATGAGCGACTTAAGAGGCTTCACCGTATTAGGTTCCAAGCTTTCAGCCGAGACTTTGATCACGGTTCTTAATCATTACTTCGAGGCCATGGTTGCCGTTATTCAAAAGTACGGCGGCACTGTAATCGAGTTCTTAGGCGACGGCATCTTCACGGTCTTTGGTGCACCCAAGGATCTGCCTGATCATGCGACCCGTGCTTCCAAGTGTGCAGTCGAGATGCAGAAGGCCCTGAAGCAAGTTAATGAGTGGAACAAAGAGAACGGATACCCGACTCTTGAGATGGGTATCGCCATCAATTCCGGAGATGCTGTCGTAGGCAACATCGGTTCCGAGAAGAAGATGAAGTACGGCTGTATGGGCGCGACCGTAAACACCACCGGACGTCTCGAGGGACTCACGGTCGGCGGCCAGGTGTTCATTTCCGAGAACACGAAGAAAGAGATAGAAGAATTCGTAAGCGTTGTATCCGAGGGCAAATTCCTTCCCAAGGGTTCACCGGTGGAGCTTACATACTACGAGATTGATGGTGTTGGGGAAGTCCATCTCGACGACGATGAGAAGACAACTATTACGTGGAAAGAAGACGAAGCGGTATCAGATTGTCTTGTCTACCTCATCGAAGGAAAGACGGTAGTAGAAGAATCGTTCAAGGGCAGGATGCTTAAGACCTCCGATAACAACAGGTTCGCCTTGCTCGAATCGGAGCTGGTACTTGCCCCGAAGATCAACATCATGATCAGGAAAGACGACGATGTTATCTACGCGAAGGTTATAAAACAGGAAGAAAGTAATTACGTCGTGTGTTTCACGGCGATATCAAAAATAAACATCTAACACAAGCAAGCCCCGTGAACAATTCGCGGGGTTTTCTTTATCTCATTGCGATTCTATACACATACACCCCCTTATAATGCGCGTTCTAATGTGCAATAAGTTGATTTTTGCCGCAGCACCTTTTATTTAAAAGAACATGTGGGTAGAATTAACGCTGCTTTATTGGAAAGGAACGTATTATGGGTAAGAATAAGAGACCGTTCTTCGCGCATTATGCGAAGATCTTCAGAAATGAGTTTAAAGGTTACAACAGCAAGTTCTTCATCAACGATCTTACTGCAGGTATAACAGTCGGTGCCGTAGCATTGCCTCTCGCACTCGCATTCGGTGCTGCAAGCGTTGACCAGGATCACCTCGCGATCGGTATCGCAGGCGGTCTCATCACAGCCATCATCGCAGGTATCGTATCCGGCCTTCTCGGCGGCGGTTCCTTCCAGATCTCAGGTCCTACGGGAGCCATGGCGGTAATCCTCGGAACCATAGTTTCAGGTGAGTACGGACTTCAGGGAATGTTCATGGCAACATTCATCTCGGGTATCGTTCTCCTCGTCGCAGGTCTCCTCCGATTCGGACGATTCGTTCAGTTCATTCCTAAGCCTGTTGTCACGGGCTTTACCTCGGGTATCGCGCTCGTAATCGCGATCGGCCAGCTCGGCAACGCATTCGGCGTTAATGCAGCAGCTGAAGGCACAATCGGCAAGGTATTGGCATTCGCTCACAACATCGGCGACATGAGCATCCCCACGGTATGCATCGCAGGTCTCGTCGTTGTTATCATGGCTCTCTACCCCAAGAAGCTTGCGAAGTACGTTCCCTCTTCCCTCGTTGCCATCATCATTGCAACAGCAGTAGTTAAGATCGTTAACCTCGACGTTAAGACGATCGGATCCATCCCGAGCTCCCTCATCAATGCTGAGGTTCTTAACATCGGCGCCGTAGATCTTACAATGATCGCTTCCATCTCCAAGTACGCAGTTACAATTGCTCTCCTCGGCATGATCGAGAGCCTTTTGTGCGGTACAGCAGCAGCTTCAATGAAAAAGGAGAAGTTCGACTCTAACGTAGAGCTCATCGCTCAGGGTATCGCCAACATGGCAGTGCCTTTCGCAGGCGGTGTTCCTTCCACTGCAGCCATCGCACGTACTTCCGTAGCTATCAAGAGCGGATGCAGAACAAGACTTACTTCCGTGTTCCAGTCCCTCTTCCTTATCCTGTGCATGTTCGTGCTCGCACCCCTTATCGGCATGGTACCGTATTCTGCCCTCGCAGGCGTACTTTTCGTTACGGCATACAAGATGAACGACACTAAGACGATCAAGGGCTACTTCAAGCACGGCCTCAAGGATGCGATCGCTTCCTGCTTCATCACCATGGCAGCAACGGTCATCCTCGACCTCACTTACGCCATCGTAATCGGTGTTGCCCTCTCCATGATCCTCACGATAAGCAAACTCGCTGACATCCGTGTTAACGTCGAGGAAGAGACTCTCATCAACAACAGAGATGCTGCCATCGTTTACAGCGTCGGCGCTTACTTCTTCGCCAACGGCAAGCAACTTAAGAAAGCCATCGAAAAGTGCAAGAAGCGCTACGACACTTACATCCTCTCCTTCAGAGGCGTTGTCTTCGTAGACGTTTCCGCTGAGACTGAGTTCGTCGAAGCCATCGACTACATCAAGAGCTTGGGCTCCGACTTCTGCTTCGTAGGATTGAACGAGGATGTTAACGGAGCCCTCGAGAAGATCGGCTTCCAGGAGCAGATCGGGCGCGAACACTTCTACCCCAACCTCGAGGATTACGTCGCTTCTATCACTAAGTAAAAATAAGGCTCTTTAACAATGTTAAAGAGCCGTTTTAATACGCTTTCACCCCTTCCAAGGTCTCACCTTGCCGATCCAACCGTTCTCTTTCCAGTACTTATAGTCGGTGTACTCCGGATCCTGCTTGCCAAGATTCGTCTGGAGCATTCTGACAATGTAGAACTTCGCCTTCGCGGGAAGTTTTGCACGCGCGGGCTTGCTGTAGTCGATTGAAGCTGCTTTTCGCGCTGCAGCCTGAACCTTAGAAGTCATGTCCGCCGTCTTCTTCGCAGGCATCTTGTCCCAGTCGATCTCGCTCATGAGCTTAAAGCTTATGCATCTGATGTCGCTTATTCCCCACCATGAAAGGCTGTCCTTGATGTCCTTTGCCGATGACTTCTCGCCGGAGCCCAAGCACTGAGTGATAATCACAGCGCGCTTGCCGAACATCTCCTTGGCAGGTCTGTGCGGCATCCAGCGGTAGCCGAAGTGATCAAGCATTGCCTTCATCGCGCCCGTGCAGTGGAAGACATATGCAGGTGACGTGAATACCAGAAGATCAGCCTCGAGCAATGCCTTCTCGATCTTCTGAACATACTGGGCATCCTTACAGAGGTCCTGACGTGTTCTGAAGCACTGTGTGCAGCCGCAGCAAAAGCCCGGTAAGTCGCGTGGAAGGTAGAATTCAGTGATCTCGGCCTTGCCCTGGAATTCCGCGAGGAAGATCTCCTTGAGCCTGTATGTAACGCCTTTCTTCTCGGTGCCGTTAATAACCGTTATCTTCATTCTATTGTCCTCCCGTAAAGTTTATCGAACTGTCTGAAGTGTTCTTCCAATATCTTGAGTGCCTCCTGCTCCTTCTCAGGTTCCCTGTCGCATACCGTGAGGAGCAGATATATCGGTGAGTAGAAGTGGAGTGTCATGACGGGTACGTTGTCTGTGACGAGAATGCCTTGAGAAACCAAAAGACCTAAGAGCATTCCCTGATAGCTTAGGGGCATCTCGTAGTACTGCTGCTGATAGACGTGCGCTAATTCCTTATCGTGGAACTGCTCTATCGTGAGCATCTTTCTGAAGCGCTTTGTGTAGTCGTCGTGAAGGTAGTAAAGGAACAGATTCTTGCCGAGCTCGATCATGCTCTCTTCGTTCATGGTCTTGTAGATGTCTGCATCTGCAGTCGGATCCATACCGTTGATGTTAAGGGTCCCCGCCTGCTCCATGAATCTGCTATTCATCTCGTCGATGATGGCATCGAAGATCGCCTGCTTGTTCTTGTAATGCTTATAAAGAGAAGGCGCCTTAATGCCGACTCTCTCGGCGATGTCGTTAACATAGACGTTGGCGTAACCCCGCTCTGAGAATAGAGTTAATGCTTCATCAAGAATCTTGTGCTTAGTATCCATGCGAACTCCTCTTTCTTGTTGGCTAATTAGGATTAGCCACATTATAGGCTAATTGTAATTAGCCGTCAAGAGGGCAAATAATTACGCCCCTTACGGGGCGCTTAATGCCTTAGATTATTAGTAGAACTTCTTGTCGAGCCTTGCTTCGAACTCTTCGGGAGGAAGCGGCTTATCGTAGAAGAAGCCCTGTGCTATCTCGCAGTCGTTCTCGCGTAAGATGTCGATCTGCTTCTGCGTCTCAACACCCTCTACTACGCACTCCATGCCAAGCTCGTGTGCCATCGATACAACGTGCTTAAACATAAGAAACGTAGCCTTGCGGGTTCTCTCATCACCGTCATCCGTAGGGAGGAAACAGCGGTCAACCTTGAGAACATTCCAGGGGATCGCGCGGATGAGATTCATGGATGAGTAGCCGACGCCGAAGTCATCGACGGCGGTATTGATACCCGCTTCATTAAGGCCTGCAACTATACGCTTCAAGTCACGGAACTGAACGTCCGTCGTTGTCTCAGTAAGCTCGATCTCTATGTATTCATGAGGTACGTTGTTATCGTCGATCGTCTTAAGTATGCGCTCAAGAAGCGTCATATCAAGAAGGTGCTTTCTTGAGAAGTTAACTGAGATTCGGACTGCATTCTTGCCCTCATCAAGTCGTTTTCTTATGTCCTTGCATGCGCGGTTCAGCATATAGAAATCCAATGCACAGATATCGGTATTCTGCTCAAGGATCGGAATGAATTCAGCAGGAAGCACGAGCTTGCCGTCCGTAAGCCAGCGGCTCAACGCCTCGGCTCCGATAATCTCGTTAGTTCTTATGTCTACCTTAGGCTGATAGAGAACCTTGAAGTCTTCGTTCTTAAGGGATTCACGGAACCTCTTCTGGAACTGCTTCATCTTGTTCTTATATATCTCCATGCTCTCGTCGTAATAGACGATGGCACCTTCATCACGTCTCTTCGCAACCATGGATGCCATGGTGGTTCTGTTCATGATGTCGCCCTGTGAGTGCAGTTCGAAGTCAGGGGGAAGTCTGAAGATTCCTGCACCTGCAGATACAAATATCTTACGCTCGCCGGTCTCACCGTAAGGAACAGCTGCGCCCGACAGAACCTTAACAACTGCATCCTCTTTCTCAGGAGGGAAGATTCCTACGAACTTATCGCCTCCGAGTCTTCCGAAGCAGCTTCTATCACCGCCTGCTTCCTGAAGCATCTTGCAGTAATTCTGAAGAACAGCATCGCCGTTAGGACGGCCGATGTCGTTGTTGACTATCGTGAAGTTATGAAGATCGAGGTGAACTGCCACCATACCGGGAAGCTTATGCTGCTCGTTAATGCGGGACATAAATCTCATAAATGCGCGGAAATTAGGAATCTCAAGATCGTCGTGGAATACAATTCTCTCGATGGTCTTCTGAAGTCTCTCACGCGAGATAAACGATGTGATTACGTGAAGCATCAGACCGAGGTTTCTGATGTCTTCCTGGGCGTAAAGCTTGATGTGCTCTTCTTCGACAAAAAGCGAAGCAGTGATTACGACACCTGACTCGGGCTGGATACGAAGTCTGTAGAGAAGAACGCTTTCCTTGCCGTCATCAAAATCACAGAACACCTCTCCTACGCCGAGACGCTCATTAACGGTATTCTGATAGAACTCGGATACACCCTTCGACAGATGGTAAGCATCACAGATATCTTGAATTAGCTTTACGTAAGTAGGCCTGTCGTATTTATGGGTTCCGTGCGTAATCTCCACGAGCCTTCTTAAAAACTCGTTCGACTTAATTACGTCTATGAGCGGCTCCCTGTCGGGAATGCCGGGATATACATATACGCTGTGTCTTTGTACCTTATCTCCGGGCATAGTACGCCTCACTTTACTTTAGTCGTTAACCCGATTCTAACAACGCATAGTTACGGTTATGTGAACAGATAATAAGCAATTATTAAATTCTTCTTATTATTGGGCTGATCATTCAGGCAAGAAAAAGGACTGTCGAGCCCGGGGTTCAGGGCGTCGACAGTCCTCAAAAGCTGGGGAGCTTATTGGCTTATCCTAATCTCTCGTTAAGAACAGTCTGAACTCTGTCCTCAAGTACAGGGATAACCTGGTCGAGAGTCTTCTGGCCTTCAAAGTATGCAGGCATTTCCTCACGGATGATCGCATTGATAGCACCGTCGTTGGAGTACCAGCCAGAGAGGCCGAGGATGATCTGCTCGAGTTCTGCGAGATTGTCATCGCTCATTGCATCTGTGCTGTAGCCGTACATTCTGAGAAGATCCTCATCGTAGAATCTCAAGAGCTGCTCGATCTCAGCCTGACGCTGCTCGATGAACTTGTGACCTACGCTTGTAAATGCAGCTCTGTTAACAGGGAGACCGCCGTTCATTCCGTAGTACTCCTGAACCTGCTCGTCGAGAAGGAGTGAGAGGAACTCAAGGCATCCTTCCTCGGAAGCGGAGTTAGCAGATACTGCGATGGAGTCTGTACCGATGATGATAGGTCCTCTTCCGTCGTAAGAAGGAATTCCGAGGAGTACATAGTCGTTGGAAGCTACTGCATCGTAATAGCCGATTACATCGTTGATGTATGCCATGCGGGCACCCTCATCGCTGGTGTCAAAGCCCATATCGGAGTAGTAGTCATCATCGTTAAGAGTAAGATCCTCTGTAATGTACTCGTTTACATACTCAGCAAGAGCACGGAAAGCATCGCAGTCGTAATTAACCTGACCGTCAGCGATTACGAGATCCTGCATGCAGTTCAATGCCTCGATGAAGAGGGAGAGTCTGCCGCCCTGGATGGGGCTTGTTCCGTTGCAGGGACCTTCTACCAATGCCTGATACTGTTCGAATGTAAGACCAACCTGGCCGTCCTCAACGTTGTCAGGAGATGTAGCGATACCCTGGATGGAGAAGGACAAAGGAAGCTGATAGAGAGCTTCTTCTGTTCTTGCAGCATCGAAGATGTTTGTGTAGT
>CAMJGB010000024.1 GCA_946405115.1 uncultured Clostridia bacterium
GTTGAGGACTCATTTAACGGTGTTAAATCGGCAAAAGCGGCAGGTGTGTACACCATAATGGTTCCGGATCTGGTGCAGCCTATCGAGGAGATAAGAAATCTGGCGGATGAGGTGTTGCCATCGCTTAACGAGGTGCTTAAGAGACTGTCCGAGTGACATTATTAATAAGGAGGGACGTTTATGGAGAACGAGATCAAGTGTCCGAACTGCGGACAGATGTTCAAGGTTGACGAGTCAGGTTACGCTCAGATCCTAAAGCAGGTGCGAGACCACGAGTTCGAGAAGGAACTTAAGACCCGTGAAGAGACGGACCTCACGATAGCCAAGATGGAGCAGGAGAAGGCCCATCAGGCGGCATTGGCGAAGAAGACAGCCGAATTAGTCGAGAAAGATAAGCTCATAGAGCAGCTTAAGGCCGAGATCAACAAGGCCGATACCGAGAAGGAGCTTGCCGTTACCAAGGCAACGCAGGAGAAAGAGAAGGAGCTTCTGTCCAAGGACAGCGAGATCGTTAAGCTTAAAGATGAGATCAGCCTCCAGAAGAAGGAAGGCGAGCTTGAGAAGAATAATCTTGTTGAGAAGCACAGAAACGAGATTGCTTTAAGAGACGACGAGATTGAAAGGCTCAAGGACTTCAAGGCAAGACAGTCGACGAAGATGGTCGGCGAGAGTCTTGAGCAGTACTGCTTCAACCAGTTTAATCAGATACGCATGGCTGCATTCCCGAATGCCGAGTTCGGCAAGGACAACGATGCAAGTTCCGGCAGTAAGGGTGACTTCATTTACCGCGAGTCTTCCGACGGTGTTGAGTTCATTTCCATCATGTTCGAGATGAAGAACGAGATGGATACAACGGCTACCAAGCATAAGAACGAGGACTTCTTCAAGGAACTCGATAAGGACCGCCGCGAGAAGAAGTGCGAGTATGCGGTTCTTGTTACTTTGCTTGAAGCTGACAACGACCTTTACAACAACGGCATCGTGGACGTGTCCTATCAGTACGAGAAGATGTTCGTAGTGCGCCCGCAGTTCTTCATACCGATAATCTCACTTCTGCGTAATGCTGCGTTGAATTCGCTCGTTTACAGGAAGCAGCTTGCCGAGATACAGAATCAGCAGCTTGACCTTTATCACTTCGAAGAGAACCTCGACCTGTTCAAGAACAGTTTCTCCGACAGTTACAGAAAGGCCGGCGAGCGTTATCAGGACGCCATCGAAGGCATCGATAAGGCCATAACGGCGCTTAACAAGATCAAGGATAACCTTACGAAGTCGGAGGGACATTTGAGGGCGGCCAACAACAAGCTTGAGGATGTTTCCATCAAGAAGCTTACGAAGAATGCGCCTTCGGTAAAGCAGATGTTCGATGATATAAGGAACGAAGAGAATTAATCCTTAAGGAAGATCTTCTTAGTAAAGTTATTCGAGAAGAAATCAACGAGCGGTCCCATGAAGAACGCCGTGATCACTGTGCCGATTCCGATGATGGTAGTAACCTTGGATACAGGCTCGCCCGACATGATGAACAGAATGCCGCCTGCGATGACGCAGATGATGTCGGTGATGATTCGGTTGTACCTGAACTTGCCTAAATGCCACTTATTCTCGATGATGATGGCGACTGCATCGTAAGTCGATACACCGAGATCAGCCGGTATGTAAAGACCGCATGAGAAGCATAATCCGACGATGCCTATGAGCATGCAGGTGATCCTCGCGGCGATGCTGTCGGCGGGGAGGATGCTTGCAAGGAACATCTCGGTGTACTGCGCAAGATAGCCTACCAGGAACAGATTGACGATCGTTCCGAGGCCTATCATGTGGCGGTCGAATATGAGGCTGAATACAAGCAGTACGGCGTTGATGATGATATAAAGAAGTCCGTATTCGATGGGAGAGACCTTATCGAGGCCGCTTACGAGCGAAGTGAACGGATCTACGCCGAATGCAGCGAACTTGAAGAAGCCGACCATGATTCCGCACAAAATGGTACCGAAGACGCATAGGATTATGCGCGCGGTCATGTGGTCACGATTCATAAATGAAGGCTTCTTTTTGGTCATGTGCAGATAATAACACATTATTGCCCTGCCTTGTTTGCAAATTCAAAATCGAAAGTATAGCATAGGCTTACTTGTATTCATTCGGAGGTCAACCTTGGACGTAAACACCAGAAGACTGCTTCTTGCATTATCGTTTGCCTGCGTAGCCGGGCTGGCTCTGCCGTCTGTAAATGAATTGCTCGTAGTGGCCCTGCTGGGTGTATTTGTATTTGTTGTATATAAAAACCCAATGTTACTTAAAAAGGTAGATCAGAATCTCTTTGTAAAAAGCTTGCAGATACTGTTTCCTGCATTCTGTATTCTTCTTGTTAAAGTCCTTATCCAATCTGTACTTAATTCGGATATGTTCTCCGCCGTTCAAGGTGTGATCCTGGCTTTGGGACTTCTGCTCGGAGGCTCGTACTTCATATGTGTAGTGCTTGCCGATCAGAAGGGGGTAGACCACAAGAAGGCGGATATCAGTCAGAATAAGATCCCTGTGGCGGTGGTTGTCTTCTACGCTGTATTCGCGATAGTTGCAATGTTGTTTGCCACCCAGTCGTCACCTCTTTATCCCATCAATTATTGGGATGATTCAAATATCTACCGCACAGTTGGAGAATGCATGGTCAACGGTAAGGTTCTTTATGTGGATGTCCACGATCAGAAGGGCCTGTTCACTTACCTCATGGAGATACCGGGTGTTCTTATTTCCCGTGATTCATTCTTCGGCATGTATGTAACCGAGACTTTGGTATTCTTCCTTTATTCACTGATCTCGCTTAAGATCGTTGGATTATTCATTAAGCCCAATAAGACTGTATGGGCTTTGGTTCCGGTATTATCTCTGATCACTTTCACTTCGAACTATTTCCGTTACGGCGGCTGTATCGAAGAGTTGCTTTTGCCTTTGTTGACATACGCATTCTATCTGGGACTTAAGGTAGTTAAGACGGATACGTTATTCTCGCTTAAAGATGCATTTATAATCGGATTGTTCAGCGGATGGGTGTTCTGGTCCAAATATCTAGACTGCGGTCTGTTCTTCGGTCTCATCATATTTGTAATCATATATGAGGTTAAGAAGAATCAGGCTAACAAGATACTCCCTCTTGCAGGCTCATTCTTAGGAGGCTTCCTGATAATCTGTGCGATCGTGGCATGTTACTTCATTGTTAATAATGCCTTCGATACGTTGTTCCGCGCATACTTCGTCGGAAACATATCTTACGCAGACTTCAGACAGGGAACGGAAGACAGTACAAGTGCTATTGCCTCCTGGGTCGGTAATGAGCTCACGCTGTTTACCAAGAACTTTACTTACGAGAGGCTTTTCTACGTATTCGTTTATTCCGGATTTGCATATCTGTTTATTAAGAAAGAGCGTAGATGCCTTTTGTATTCAGCTATTACATACGCTTGTGCTGCATTCCTTATCTATGGCGCAGGTTTTTGCATCGAATATTACATCGTAGCACTGAAGTTCTTCTGCGCTATAGGATGGATACCTTTTATCCTGCTTGCTTCTAAGGCAATGGAGACCATTAAGTCGGCTAAGCTTTCCATGGCAGTTACCGTATATTCGGTTCTGGTGCTCACTGCAACTTTGCTTGTTATGTGTCCTGCTGTCTTTAAGCTTGGAACTAAGAGGGAGGATATCCCTCAGTACAGATTCGCAGATAAGATCAATTCAGTGGAAGATCCCAAGGTGTTGAATTTCGGATTCCTTGATACAGGCTTCTTCCTTGGAGCTGACATATTACCGTACCATAATCATTACTGCACATTTTCCATCTATGACCAATATGGTTACGAGCATCTTGATAAGCTGTTCGAGGGAGATGCAGATTTTGTCATTACCGATCGCTATTATGAATTCGAAGATTACGTAATATGCGACCAGGGTTCCTATCAGAATCTGGACTTCCGCGGTGAAATAGTCTGGGAGGATTTCTATCTTTACGAGCGCGCAGACTGAACGTAAAGAAATCAATAATGCGTTAATGCGATTATGTTGATCAGCAGACTGTAACCGATTCCTGCGAACAGAAGGATGTCGGTAATGGTTCCGTTATCCTGATTGCGGATGATGAACAGTGCTGCGAATAACAATACATCAAGACCTGCGATTATGAGCATGGGCGTGAAGAAATATTTGAAGTTACTCATGCTCTCGTTGCTTAAGTACTTGGAGTCAATTCCGTTAAGCCTATTGAAGTATTCTTCGTACGTGTACTGTGAATTACCGTAAAAGTAGTTGTAATCTTCAGAACTTACCGTTATGTGATTTAACGGGAAATCGGGTATCTTAGTGCTTCCGTAGATGACAGTGCAGAATCCGTCACGGGGATTGTAAGCCAGGACATCCAATGCGTTGATCAGAAGCATGTTGCGCGGGTCGGAATAATCAGCGTAGAACATCGGATCGTCGGGCGTGACCATATAGTTCGGATCGCCTGGAACCGAAGTGACTGCATCGTATAGGAAATAGTATTCGCCTGACAGATATTTCTCATAAGACTGATTCTTCACAAGGAAGTAATCTGAGACCGAGACGATCAGACACATGACGATAAATGTTATTGATATGAGCTTGAACTTATTCATAGTTTCTATTCCTTATCCTTTGTAATTATAGCAGAGCCCGTGCACGTCGGAAATGACATTTGTCATTGACGAAAGTGATGCTGTTCACTACCTCGGAATGCTCCCGTGTTCCATAATTAGGTCGTAAAGATAAGAGGGAGGACAAACAAGATGTCTGAGATTTTAAAGATTAAGGGATTAGTAAAAAGATACAAGGAATTGATCGCCATAGATCATCTCGATCTAAGCGTTAAGGAAGGCGAGATCTTCGGCCTCCTCGGACCCAACGGCTCCGGTAAGTCCACTACGATCAACTGCATCCTCTCGCTCCTCGAGTACGACAAGGGTGAGATCGAGATCTTCGGCAAGCCGATGAGCCCCAAGGCTTATGAGATTAAGAAGCAGATCGGCATAGTTCCCCAGGACGTCGCAGTTTACGACTCTCTCACAGTCTATGAGAACATCGACTTCTTCTGCGGGCTCTACATCAAGGATAAAGAGACAAGAAGGAAGTACGTTCAGGAAGCGATCGACTTCGTTGCGCTTAATGACTTCGTAAAGTTCAAGCCTAATAAGCTCTCGGGCGGTCTTAAGAGAAGACTTAACATCGCCTGCGGCATCGCACATAAGCCGAAGCTCATCTTCTTCGACGAGCCCACGGTAGCGGTCGATCCCCAGAGCAGAAACAAGATCTTGGAGGGTATCGAGCAGTTAAGAAACAACGGCGCCACGATCATTTACACCTCACACTACATGGAGGAAGTAGAGCAGCTTTGTGACCGCATCCTCATCATCGACAAGGGACACACGATCGCAGAGGGTACCGTAGATGAGCTTAAGGGCATGATCAAGAAGAGTGAGATCATCACCATCGAAGTCGCAGGACTCGATAACACGGCTCTCGACATGGTAAGGGAATCCAATAATGTGTACAGCGTAAGCTATGAGAACAATCAGCTTAAGGTGGAGGCAGGAGCCGGCAAGCACAACGTCATCGACATAGTGAATCTGCTTCAGGACAAGGGATACAAGATGAAGAAGATCTTCTCCGAGCAGCCGACATTGAACGACGTATTCCTCGAGCTTACGGGCAAGCAGCTTCGTGACGAGTAAAGGAGCAGGACATGTTTAAGTATTCGATAATTAAAATGTTCAGAAGTATCGGCGGCCTGTTCTGGATGTTCGTATTCCCGCTGGTGCTCATGACGGCAATGCACTTCGCATTCGACTCCATCTACAGCTACCAGAACAGCATCGACCCCATGAAGACAATCCTTATCACCGAAGGTCAGGGCGTATATCAGGAGGGCTTCGAAGACCTTATAGAATCTCTGTCGGAGGAAGGCTCCGAGGATCAGCTCTTCATCCTTGAGGAGGCGGACTCACTCGAGGACGCCAAGGCTAAGCTTGCCGGGGAAGAAGCAGAGATAATCTTCGTTGTATCCGACGGCGACGTCGAGGTCTATCTTCAGGAGAATCACTCGATAACTTCCGCGGCTGTTGCGGGCTCTATAGCAGACACATACAAGCAGCGTTATCAGCTCATTGCTGATGCCTGGGAACAGGACCCTGCCTTCGCGATGGAACTTGTAAATAATGCCGTGGAGAACGTAACTTACACGGTGTCCGAGGAGGACGCTTTCGGTGCGGAGCCGAACCCGTACAACTGGTATTTCCTGAGCACACTTGTAATGGGAATCCTCTTCATGGCTATGATGGGCATAAACATGGTGGGAGACCTGCGCGCAGACGTCTCTGCCGTAGCCATGCGTTACTCCGTTTCTCCCGCTCGAAAAGGACAGATGGTCGTTACTGCTTTTGCTGCAAGGGTTATCCCCGGTCTCGTGATAGTAGCGATACAGCTTATGGTAATGAAGTATGTGTTCGGGATCTACCTTGGGAACGATTACCTGAAACTCGCGCTTTTCGTAGTATCTGCTGTAATGTTCTCCATAAGCTTCGGCGTTATCTGCGGCCTGTGTTTCAAGGGTGATGTACACCAGAGAGGAAACAAGGCGACGTCTCTGATCATGATATCCGTTTTCTTAAGCGGCGAGATGATATCGCAGCTGCCGGGATTATTCGAGAGATACTTCCCGATCTTTAACAAGATCAACCCGGCGACAGTCCTGAACATGGCACTGTTCAAGCTTACGATCGGCAATTCCGCAGAAGGGTTCTTCACGAACATCGCGGAGATCATAGGTCTTACCGTGGTCTTCCTTGCCATCGGTATCGCAGTATTGAGGAGGGAAAAGTATGCTTCTGTTTAAGAATTTCTTCAAGCTTCTTAAGAACAACAGCACAGGCGTGATCATATATGCGGTTATATTTGTAGCCATGGTAATAGGCGTAATGGTCGCAGCACCTGCAATGGCATCCGAGACCGGCGGCCCGGACTATGCCGTCCAGGAATCGATAGAGATATCTTATATTGATGGCGATCATTCGGCATTGTCCGAGGGACTTATCGATTACTTAAGCGTAAACAACAATGTAACACCTGTGTTCGGCAGATCCCAAAGCTCCATACAGGACCTGGTATTCTTCGGATTAAGCGAGTATCACCTGTATATCGAAGATGGTTTTGCTGACGGTACCGGAGAGATCACATATCTAACCAATATGGATAAGTCCGGCTCGATCTACATGATAGACAATGCAGTTAATAACTATATTCAGGCCTACAAAGATTATGAGAATATGGGTTACGCTCCCGAGAAGTGCGCGGAACTTGCGAAGGAACTGATGCTTGATACAGCGGCTCTTAATATCGTTCAGGAGGAAGACGGAAGCTCTCCCACTACTGAAGGTGATGTTGTCATCATATTCATCAATCAGTTCTTCCCGTATCTTGCTATTGGCTTTATGACGCTCGGTATCGGCCATACCGTAATCGCCAACAACAATAAGCTCATCGGTGACCGCATCGAGTGCTCGCCCGTTAACAGAAGGAAGATAAGCTTCGCGAACTCACTGGGACTTGCCGTATCGGGAATCGCATTGTGGCTTGTATTCATGCTCATCAATGTGATCATAGGATATGCAAAGGATTCCGAATCTTTCCGCGAGTACTGGTGGCTTCTTGTGATCAACTCGTTCCTGACGACACTCATCTCCTGCGCATTTGCATCATTCGTAACATCATTCGATCTGACAAGCAATTCACTGTCGATGGTTACGAATATCGTGAGCCTCTCGATGGCATTCATGTCAGGCGTATTCGTACCTCAGTATCTTCTCGGTGAAGGACTTCTTACCATAGCGAAGTTCATGCCCATGTACTGGTGTGTATATGCATCGAACATGGCTGACGCAAGTACCGCTTTCGAGCCGGATAAGCTTCTCATGTGCTTCGGTATCGAGATCCTCTTCGTAGTGGCCTTTACCCTGGCAGCGGCTTTCGTTAAGTCCTCAGGCCTCGGCAAAGCAAGGAGCGCAGTTAAGACTGAATAATCGTATAATGTAGACATGAGCTACAGGATAGTCGACAGAATAGTAATATGGACAGGCACCGCCGCTTCCGTATTTGTCCTCTGCAAAGGACAGCCGGGAGCGGCGGATATTGCTGTTATTCTGGTATCTTTCATCCTGGGTATCGCTTGCGAACTTAAGCGAAATGAGCTGATCGCGATACTTTGTGCGGCGGCCGTGTTTGCATCCTCGTTCCTTATTCCCGGCATGGCGCTTGTTATGCCCACGGTAGTGTATTCTCTGGTAATCTGTAACAGGAAACTTGAGCTGCAAAAGTCGATTGCTTTTCGATGTGCTGCAGGAGGCGCGATGGCAGTTGCCGTAGTGCTTGCAGATTTAAGTTGGACGGTTAGGATAATGACGCTTCTTATCTCGGTGCTCGCGTTCTACCTCGCGTTCAAGACGGGACGCCACGAGAGGACGGAGGAGAGCCTCCGCGCGAAATACGACGACGCACGCTGGGATTCGCTTAATGCGCAGAAGCTTCGCGAGGAGACGATGAAGAATGCGGACAACGAGGTTTACATGGCGCGCCTTAAGGAGCGTAACCGCATCGCGCGTGAGATCCACGACAACGTAGGCCACATGATCACGCGCGTCATAGTGCAGCTTCAGGCGATCAAGATTATCAACAAAGATCCCGGTGTCGGCGAGCAGCTTGAGTCGGTGTCGCAGACGTTAGATCTTGCCATGACTTCGATGCGTAAGAGCGTGCACGAACTGCACGACGAATCGATCGATCTGTCGCTTGGAATCAACGACATAACTTCCACCATAAGCGACAGATTTGACGTTACCGTGAACACGGTTATCGATTCGCCTGCAGACAACGCTTTGAAGAGCAACGTGCTCGGAATAATAAAAGAAGCTGTCACCAATATCGCGAAGCATTCTGACGGCAATAAGGTGCTTATAGAGGTAGTTGAGAACGTCTCGTTCTGGCGTGTGAAAGTCTTCGACAACGGCAGTAATCCCGTAAGGGAGATCGAGCTTGCGGGAAGTGACATGGCAGAAGGCGGCGGAATAGGGCTTAACAATATCGCATCAAGGGCAAGAGCTGTAGGCGGACGCGCACGCATTATGTCGGATGCAAACGGCTTTACCGTGATGGTGACGATACCTAAGGAAAGGAAGGATTGATCACATGATCAGTGTAATGATAGTAGACGACGATCCATTCGTATCGGGTTCATTGAAGATAATCCTCGATAACGAGCCTGACATCGAAGTTAAGGCTGTCGCAGGATCGGGTGAGGAGGCGGTTAAGCTCGCGCCTTCCGTCGCGCCTGACGTCATCGTCATGGACATTCGCATGGAGGGCATGAACGGCACTGAGGCGGCGCAGAAGATCATCGAGAATGGTTCTTCTGCAGCGATACTTTTCCTTACCACGTTCCTTGATGACGAGTACATTAACAAGGCTTTGAAGATCGGCGCGAAAGGCTACATCATCAAGCAGGACTGCGGGTCTTTGCCTTCGTCCGTGCGTGCCGTCGCATCAGGTCAGGCTGTGTTCGGAGGCAAGGTCGTGGAGAAGCTTCCTGACCTTCTTAACCGCAAGGAAAGATTCGATCCTTCCGAGTTTGATATCACTCCCAAGGAGCTCGAAGTTATTAAGTTCGTTGCAGACGGTCTGTCCAATAAAGAGATAGCAGAGAAGATGTTCTTGGGCGAGGGTACCGTGCGTAATATGGTGAGCTCAATTCTTACCAAGCTCGACCTTCGCGACAGGACTCAGCTTGCATGTTTTTACTATCAGAAGATGGTCTGATATTATTAGCACATACCTACTTTACCGGGAGGTTTCCTATGAAAAAACCGATAAGATACATGGCTCTCATTATGGCTGCTGCCATGGCTTTGAGCGCATGTTCTACAGCACCCGAGGCGACAGTTGCGGAGACTTCCGCTTTAGAGTCGGAGACTTCAGTTTCTGAAACTACAGTTGCTGAAACTACAGTTGCTGAGACTACAGCTGCCGAGACTACAGAGACACCTACGCCGACTCCGCTTCCCCCGATCGAAGATCCTAATATCGAACCTCCTGAAGGCTACTATCTTGTATGGCACGACGAATTTGACGGCGAAGAATTGGATCCCACTAACTGGGCAGCCGAGTACCATCGTCCGGGCTGGGTAAATAACGAGCTTCAGACATATGTTGTCGACGGCGAGAATTACTTCATCGAGGACGGCGATCTTGTTATCCAGCCTCTTACCGGTACTAACGATAACGGACGAGCTTTCTATACATCAGGAAGAATCAATACATATCATCTTCACGCATTTACTTACGGAAGAGTCGAGGCCCGTATCAGGGTTCCCGAGGGACAGGGTTTCCTTCCTGCATTCTGGATGATGTCTGACGATGAGTCTTACGGCACATGGCCGAAGTCAGGTGAGATCGACATCATGGAGATCTTGGGAAGCGATACTGACACTTTGTACGGCACGCTGCACTACGGTAATCCGCACCTTCAGAACCAGGGTATCTACGACCTGTCTTCAGGTGACTTCGCGAGCGAATATCATGTATTTGCCATCGAGTGGGAGCCCGGTGAGATCAGATGGTACTGCGATGACGTTTGCTACTACACAACGAACTACTGGTATTCCGCTATGGACGGTCAGGAGCCGAACGAGTATCCCGCGCCTTTCAATCAGCCTTTCTACATCATCCTTAATGTTGCAGTAGGCGGTAACTGGCCGGGCGATCCTGATGAGAATACGCCTTTCGATGAGAGAGCTCAGATGAGAGTCGATTATGTGCGTGTGTTCCAGATGGACGGTTACGATGAGAATGTGACGTGCCCGGATGCGCCGGATCCTGCGAACGGCGAGGGTACTTAAGCGTCAGGAAAGTACTGCCCAGAACACGAGAAGCAGTCCTAAGAAGACCACATTTACAATAGTGAAAGAAACGAGGTAGCCGGGTGTTTTGCCCGGCTGCTTTTCGCTTGGCATGGCGTTATAGAACTTGTATGTGATGAGGGATGCCATGCTCGCGATGAGTGTGCCGAGGCCGCCCAAGTTCGTGCCGATGACGAGTGCTTCGCCGTTTGTTGAGAAGGCGGACAGAAGCATTGCGGCGGGGACGTTGCTTATTACCTGTGATGCGATTACCGCAGTAAGCGTGGGGGAGGAATCTACGACCCTTGAGAGCGTGTCGTATACCGCGGGGATGCGGCCGATGTTGCCGATGAGTACGAAGAAGAATACGAATGTAAGAAGCAGCGCATAGTCGACGTACTTGAATGCCTTCCTGTCGATGAGGATGACCGTTGCCGCGACGATCGCGAACATCACGATCCAGTTTAAGATATCGGCTACTGCGAGCACGCAGATGATGAAGAGCGCGATGCAGACAAGAAGCCTCTTAGTGCCGGGTGCTGCCGCGTCGCTCGAGTGCTTGCTCTCGGATTTATGGTTCTTTATGAGGATGAATATCGCTGCAACAGTCAGGATGAGTGAGAGCGCAGTGTAGGGGAGCATCAGCTTTATGAAGGGGAGAAGCTCCATGTGGTAATTCGTGTAAAGGTAGAGGTTCTGCGGGTTGCCGATGGGGGTGAACATGCTGCCGAGGTTAGCCGCGACCGTCATGAGGATGAGCGTGAACATAAGGCCGCGTCTGTCGTTAAAGCCTTTAAGTACCGCGATGGAGAAGGGAACGAGTGTTACGAGGGTAACGTCGTTTGTAAGAAACATAGCCATGACAAATGACATTATTGTCATGAGAAGGCTGATGCCTCTTGATGAGTCGAGCTTCTTGAGAAGTCTTGCAGTAAGGAAGTCGAACGTGCCGATTCGAAGGAGCATGGCGACCACAAGCATAAGGCTTGCGAGGATCGCGAGCACGCGGAAGTTGATGTAACCGATATACTCGGAATCAGGGTGCACAATAAAGCAGGACACAGCCGCAAGTGCCCCTGAAATAACCAGGATCGGGTCCTTCTTTATAAATCTTCCTACGCCTTTAAATAACTCAAACACGGCACATATTATAGTCCAAACTGCAAAAAATACTACAATGATTGTCAAAATGTGTTATAATCAGTTCTCGACGGCGTAATAAGCGCAGTCATTCGGCACGGAGATGTACCCAAGAGGCCGAAGGGGAGGCTTTGCTAAAGCTTTAGGCGGGGCAACTCGCGCGAGGGTTCGACTCCCTCCATCTCCGCCAAATTTTAAACGGGCGTCGTGAAAAGTCAGTATTTACAGGGGTTTCGGGGTTTCCGATTTCCCGCCCAAAGGGTTAGTACGACACTAGTACGACAAAATTAGCAATCAGATACGCCCACTTATGAACGGTTAGGTTACGCCTAACCGTTTTTGTTTGGATTAGCCAGCTAAAATAGAGAAAGGAATCTCAGTTGCATGCGCTGATGGTAGTAACTTCAATAATAGTTAACTTTATAGTTCATTTTTGGAAACACTTTGCTCTTAGTGCTCTCCTATAATTAAGTATAGGTATTATGGGAGGAAAAGGATATGAACGAAAAGAAGCCCGTATCTATTTTAGGTGTAATAGCATTAATCCTATCAATTATTGGTTGTACTGCACTAATTGGACTAATTCTTGCGATTGTTGATTTGAAGAAGGACGATGGTAAAAACAAACTCCTCTCAAAGATTTCTTTGGGAATATGTGGTCTTTGGTTAATCATTATGATATTTGCAAGTATTGGCAGACGTAATAGAGTAGAGACCACAGAAACTTCAGAAACGGCTATTGTTGCTGTTTCCGAAACTACAGTTGAGGAGACATCCGCAGAGACAACAGAATCATCGGAAGAGTCATTGGTGATTGATCTTGTTGCAGGAGAATTGGGCGAATATGGCGATGTAGTTGTCCTCGGTGCAAATACAGAGTTCCCAGATACGAATTATTGTTATGTGGTTCCGGCTGGAACATATAATGTTACCAATGTTGGTGATTATATGACTCAGGTGGATATCGTTAGAAACGAGTTGGCAACTGAAGTTGATTCTGATGGAAATGAATATGAGTATTGGGCTGAAGCAACTCCTTATATGATTGATGTTGGTGCAACAGAAGTAATAACGATTGATGCAGGGTGGTTTATAGAGATTGAAGAGCCTACTCATTTGTCGCTTGAGTCAGTTGGTTCTACAACTCCGCAGAATTTGATTCTTCCTGTGACTACAGACGCAATCAGTAATACAGGTACGGTAAGTATTGATGATTATCTGATTCTTTTGGATTCTGCATTAAGTGGCGCTTTCGGTGAAAACTATACTATCGAATATGAGGATGGTTTCATTAATGTATCTGTTTGGCAGGATGGTGTTGCTCAAGGTGCTGCATTAGCCGCCTCTGGAGATCAGTCAAGCTTGGAAAGCTGGAATTACATGGTTTCAGGCATTCAGGTAATGGCTGAAAACATTACTAGTGATTTAAGTAATGTTGAGGCTGATGGTGTAGATCTCGGTGGTCGCCGTATCATTAAAAAAAATGATCAGACTCCTGAGAACACATTGCTTACATTCTTGGATGATACAGTGGTCTTTAGTGCAGTTCA
>CAMJGB010000025.1 GCA_946405115.1 uncultured Clostridia bacterium
GGTACCCATGAAGATGCCGAGTATTATCATCAGGATAAAGTGGCTTACGGATATGACCGCTAACTTCGTAAAAATCGATCCTCTTAAGGACATCACGGTCGAAGCCTCAAGTTCGTTCATTCCGTACATCCTGGAGCGCATCGTCGCGAATACTCCTGTACCTGCGACGAACGGCATTATAAGCGAAGAGAATCTTATGGCAGCTTGAACATCCTTTTGAAGAATGACGACGGCTGCAATGAGAACCGCGATGCTTAAGATCCATACGCTCTTATGGATGTATCCTGTCTGCGAGATGATGAGGGAGAGGCGGCTCTTCTTCATATAAAGGCCGTTCTCATATAAGAACTTCTCCCTGCGGACCGGGGCCGGTGCTTCGAATGCCTGAGCTATGTCTTTTGTAAGTTTGCTGTTATTCATTAGCTGTTTCCTCCGTCCGTGTAGTTTCTGCTTTTTTTTAGTATCGACTGTATCCATCGGTAAACCGCGAATCTCGATTTGCCGTAGATGCTGCAAATGACCGAGATCGGTTCCTCGTTGGCATACCTAAGCAGAAGAACTTCGCGTTCTTCTTCACTTAACTTTTGAAGGGCTTCTTTAATAACAATGGAATCAACTACAGTTTCAGACAGATTGGTACCGTCAGACATGTCTACATCATCTATCGGGTCTGCTTTGACTCTGCGGTATTCATCAATACAAAGATTGTGTGCGATCCTGTACAGATATCTGATGTCAACGCCGGTGCCTTGTGCTTCGATTCCGCGCAGAAAAGCTTCCTGCGTAATATCTTCAGCCAGATCCCTGTTTCTGACCTTGTAATAGCAGTATCTGTATATCTTGTCGTATTGTTCTTCTATGTGATTCATCAACCGCCTCGATTGCTCCTTCCATAATGATTAACGAATGGAAGGAGACGATGTGCGGTTACTAATTATAAATTTTTACATCTTTTGGGGAAAGCAATGCATCAAAGCACCTTACCGCTGTGCGATGATCTTCCTTATCATATCCCAGCCGGTGCACCTTGTGTAGTTCGGGCCGGGGAAGACGGCTTCCCTGTTCCACGGTCTGTCGAAGACCAGAACTTTCAGATTCGGCAGATGCTCGAAGAACTTAAAAGCCTTGGGTGAATCCTCAACGGCGAAGTCGAAGTGCATCTTGTAATAGTCTTCGAGTTCGAGGCTGAAATCACTGTTCTTGATGAAGCTGTCCCTGCCGTATTTGTTAAGGCAATAAAGGGGGACGTTCTTGAGATTGTGCTCATCAAGCCACTGTCGCGACGGTTCGAATGCGCTATAGGGACGGCCAGTAATAATCGATACTTCATGACCCTGGGAGATCCATTCGTTTATGACTTTGGATGCGCCCGGGGTCTCTTCGTATGACAGCAAAACTTCAGGCTCATGGCCCTTCTTCATGAAGCGCTCGTATTCTTCATCGTTAAGATCAAAGGATTTATCAAGTTCGAAGTAGCGGATATTCTCATACGGAATATGCTTTCCGAACATCTCTACAGCAATTTCAGAGAAAGACCTTGCTGTCTCGCACAGACAGTCATCGTAATCAACGTAAATCCTCATCCTGCACCATCCAAATTCCGAATAATTCTAAGAATCATTATACCAAGTCCTACGGGTTTCTTTTTCCAAGTAAAACAGTTTATAATCCAAACGTAGGTTGTGGCAGGTTATTTGAGGGCAAGATCATGGTTGTAAAGAAACTGAACCAGCTTTATAAGCCGGATAGGTTGCTATTCTATGTCGATGCGACTTTGGAAGATATCACCTCGTTCTCGCACGGCGTTATTCCAGACAGTATTCAAAAGTATGCCGACTCCTTCGGGGTTTATGATTACCCCGGAGTGTTCTTCATTAAAGGTCACGATAATCCCGTTATTGGAATTGAGTTCAGGGCAGATGACGGTAAGGTTAATTACCCACGGGATCTTGAACAGATAAAGCTTAACGGCTCCTACTTCTTCTCGCTTGAGACTGACGATGAGATCGGTCTTGATAGGGATGTAATTACCGGTATCTTTAAAGACATCGCGAACGACGGTGAAGCCCACCGCGTGTACAGCGACCTGTCGTTAAAGACTGAGTCGGATGTCATTTCCGTGTTTAATTATTCCAACAAGTTAAGAATCCTCTACGAGTGCGCACCCGAAGGCGAGATTGCAAGAGATATCATTTCCAATGACGCAGACCGCTTCGATAAGAAATTACTTTATAACATGGCATTCACGGAACCTATCACAGAGCACTATAACTGGAATCATCTTGTGGCGTTCCTCGAGATGCCTACAGACAGCGGCATCAGCGATTATGCTTTCGTTCATTTTGATATCAAGGAATTCCGCGTAATAAACGAGATCTACGGGCATAACGTAGCTAACCGCGTGCTTCGTAATGTGGTAAGTGCGATGAATAACGCAGACTTCGTTTACGCGAGCGCACGCTGCCATAACGATAATTTCGCCATGATGATAAAGGACATGCCCGAGGACGAGACGGTAAAGGTTCTCGAGGAGTTTTTCGAGTCGATCTCACGCCTTCCCGAGGATCCTTCTTACAGGATTTACTACAGATGCGGTGTCGTTCCGATGCAAAGAACGATACTCTCGGGCAACCGAGTTGCAGATGCCGCCAAGATGGCGCAGGCTCTCGGCACGAAGAAGAATGTGACGGAGATTACGATCTACACGGACAAGATGCACGACGACATTACGTGGGGCGATTTCATCAAGGCCTACGTGGATACCGCTGTTGCCAACGACGAGTTCCACGTCTACCTGCAGCCTAAGTTTGATATCAACCGCGAGGTCATCGAAGGTGCTGAGGCGCTCATACGCTGGAATTACAAGGGCAAGGAACTCCTGTCTCCGGGACGTTTCATCCCATTCTTCGAGCGCGACGGCTCCATCGGCAAGATAGACGACATCGTTCTCGAGAAAGTCTGCAAGGCCCTCGCCCGCTGGAAAGAAGAGGGAAAGCCGTTGTATCCCGTCTCGGTTAATCTGTCGCGCAAGAGGCTTTATAACCCGAACCTTATTGATCATCTGGTCGGAATGGTTGACCGCTACGGCATAGACCACGGCCTTATTGATTTTGAGCTTACCGAGAGCGCTACATACGATAACAAGGAACATATGCTTAAGTCTCTCGGAGAGCTGCGTGACCGCGGCTTCAAGATATCTATGGATGACTTCGGAACCGGCTACTCTTCGCTGTCGCTTCTTACCGAGATGCCGCTCGATACGCTTAAGATAGACAAGAGCTTCGTCGACAAAATCGGCACTTCCAACGAGCACGAAGAGGATGTCACGGTAATCCGCCTTATCATCGCGCTTGCAAGGGAGATGGGCTTCTTGTGCCTCGCAGAAGGCGCAGAGCATAAGGAGCAGGTTGACCGCCTGCGCTCACTCGGCTGCGACGTTATCCAGGGATATTATTACAGCAAGCCCATTACGATGGAAGAGTACGAGGAGAGGTATCTGAAACATTGTTAAATTAACAATGTTAAAAATCCCGCTTACAACGATATAGAAGTACCGTGTACTCCGCCTGTAAGAACTCCGACTATGAAGAAGAAGGAGAAGAACAGGAGGATGGCGATTATTACGAGCGTGCTTATGATTCCTCTTCTGGAGGGGTTCATAACGGAACCAGCATCGTCCTTGTTGACCTTAATCGTGCAGGGACCCATAGGGATCTTCGCATCTATTCCCAATTCAAGTGAGTCGTAGAATGCGACTACCTCGCGTCCGTCGATGAGGTACTTGAATACGGGTGAGTGATACCATCTTGTTGTGGTGTGATTGTCGGCATCGGATTTCTTTCTTAAGTAACCGATGCACTCAGCCTCGACGGTTCTTGTGTAGATTCTAAGGCCTCTTGTGAGGTGCATTATCATCGAGATAAGCATGCAAAGCGTGATGGTAAGAAACAGCGTTCCCGCCATGAAGAAAGAGCACTCTGCGTCCGTGGCGAAAGGCAGGTTAAACCACATTGCAACAAGAGCGATGCCCTCAATGATGAGAAGGATTCCCCTGATGTTGCAGGAAAGCTGATCCTTATAGAAGGTGTTTTCCTGCGTTGTATTTTCCGTGATCATGATGAATCCGCTGCATACACAAATATATGCTATAGCTAAGTGCAATATGAAGATTTTGCCGCAGGGAAGAATGAAGCTTAATACTGCGCCGGCGAACAAGGCTATAAGTAAACCTAATGCACTTAAACCAAACAACTTGAGGTTATTTACGCTTATGAGCGGCTTGCCACCGCTTACGGCCATAAGCTGCTCGTAACGCTTGCGCTGGTACTCTGCGTCAAATCCTGAGAAGTATCCGAGATTCTGAATCTCATTAAAAACAAGGTCGAAGTGCTCTTTCTCGTTATAAATCATGTCCTTACCTCACATCAGTCCCAACTGAAGCTGTATACACCGTTCTCGACTTCGTATAAATCGTCGTCGTCAAAGCTTGCCTCATCATTTATCGTCAGCTCGAAAAGCACCTGCTCGTAATCTCCTAATGTGTACCATCGGTAAAAATGTATATCATCCGTTATGATCTCGAACGTAACCCATCTCTCGCCGTCCGTGGCAACGTTACTGACGTTGTTTACGGCATCTTCACCGTAAGCCTCGACGATATTCTGATACTCATCACCGCAGAAATTGACGTTATTCTCTAATGAATAATCATTCGCGCTGTGGACTACTGCGATATCGTAGGGAACCACGTCATAATCCTCGAATTCACTTGGATAGTAATAATAAAAGTCAGACCCGTTAGATCCTGCTTCGATCCAGCCGGGAGCGAATTCGTAACGTCCGAATTCCTTGCTGCATCGTAAGGGCCTGTTAGCTGCCTCTTCTTCCTGCGCACGTCTGTATCGTTCCGTAGCACGGCAGGACATACTGCTTAATGCCAATGCTGATACAGCCAGTACGGCCAGCACTTTCTTAATCTTCATATGAAATAACCATCCCTACTCGAAGTGGACTTTAAGTCCATTAAAAGTATAGCATTTACGCCCTTTTGGTTGTGTTAAGAAAAGGATAAGTCTGATTAAGGTTAACTTAAGATTAGCGTAAAAAGTGGGAAAGATAGGCTGTCTATAATGGGCCCATAAACGAAAGCAGTGAGGTGTCAGTTATGGTACAGGTTTTGATCAACAGCGTTATTCAGATTGTTCTTTTTACATTGATCCCGTTCGTATGGTGGCTTGTTACAGCCCGGAAGAAGATGAGCTTCTTCGAGTGGATCGGATTAAAGAAGATAGTAAATGCCAAAGAGAATAAGACTGTACTTTGGATCCTCGGTGCGGCAGCAGCATTCCTCGGACTTGCAGTATTCATGCTTCTTAGTGTAAGAGGCGTTGAGATGGCAACATCACAGTTCGCAGGCCTTGGCATTGCAGCAATTCCTTCTATTTTGATCTATGCACTCTTCAATACATCACTCCCCGAAGAGATCGTATTCAGAGGCTTTCTTCTCAAGAGAGTTTCCAATAAGTTCGGCTTTGCCGCAGGCAACCTTGTTCAGAGCATCGCATTCGGCCTTATGCACGGCGTAATGTTCTTCGGAACAACAGGTATCGTTAAGGCTGTCCTGATCACTTTGTTCACAGGCTCAATCGGCTGGCTTATGGGCTTCATCAATGAGAAGAAAGCTGATGGATCGATCATCCCCGGCTGGACGATTCATGCTCTTGCTAACATCTTCTCAGGAGTATGCGCAGCATTTATGCTGTTCGCCTGATCATTATTTAGCTTTAACCTTTCTGATTCAGCTCGCTGGTTAACAACTTATTAACAAAGCATTCTTCCCCTACCATATAGAATTAAAAGTGCTATAGTTATATGACGTTAGGTTCAAACGGTGGTTGGGAAAGAATGATAGAGATATCAAAGTTAAGCAGTATATATGATGTTCGTTCTCTTACTGAGGAGAACACTGATGAGATATTGGAAGTCCTTAAGGACAATCCTCAGTTTTATGAGTATAGTGACGCAGAGCCTACTAAGCAGCAGATCTTAAGCGACATGTATCTGCTGCCCACAGGCACTGACATGAAAGATAAGTACTACGTAGGTTTCTACAGAGGCCGTGAGCTCATGGCTATTATGGACATCATCGACGGTTACCCGAAGGAGGAAGTAGCTTACATCGGCTTCTTCATGATGGGCGGTAAGTTCCAGGGCAGACAGATCGGTTCCACGGTTATCCGCGAGGCATGCGCTTACTTGAAGCAGATTGGCAAGACAACAATCCGTCTTGTCATCGATAAGGCAAATCCTCAGTCCACACACTTCTGGAACAAGAACGGCTTCGTTGTTTTCCGCGAAGTCGAGCGTAACGGCCACATCCTCATGGAAGCCGACAAGGCTCTTTAATCTATTAGGGGCCGTGTTATAAGTTGCCCTAAGCGTGCTTATGGGTATAGTATTACTAAGTAGGCTATTTTTCTAAGAGCAGGGAGTAATATGGCGAAAAGAGGAGAAACAAGAGAGAAGATACTTGTCGCGGCTACACGCGTATTCTTCGAGAACGGCTTCGAAGCGACATCGGTAAAGATGATTTGCGAGGAAGCCGATGTTGTTACCGGCAGTTTCTATCACTTCTTCCCTTCGAAGGAGATGCTTTTCGAGCAGGTTATCGAGCGCTACCTTGAAGATTACACGGACCGTGTCGGCGCGATCCTGGGTGATGAGAGCCTCTCACTGGAACAGACTTTGGACAATATTCTCGGTGAGCTTATCGCTACAATTAGAACGCTGTATGAGGTGTCCGAAGGAAACAAGCTTCATTGGACAGTTCAGTGCTCACTTAATGCGATTACGATCAATGCCATTATCGAGCCGCTTTCCCAGTTTATCGCCAGATTAAAGAACAAGGGTGAGATTAAGAGCCTCATTGATGTTGATGACATTACTCTTGCGAAGATCATCATTCACAGTTCCGAGGCTATCGTTCAAAGTACGGACGAGAAGCATTTTACCAAGGAAGAGCTTAAGGTTAAGCTTCTGGATTTCATAAGTAAGATAGTTGAGTTCTAAGACTCAGCCGAAGAACACAAATCCCGCATCGATAATGAAGGCAAAGGCGAAGATGATGCCGAGTGTAATAACTATGGCCGGAGGCGCGTTCTCGAGCTTTCTGCACTGAGGGTGAATGAGCTTTAAGAATACGGTCGCGATAAGACCGAACAAGAGTGAACTAATAAGAGATATCCTTCCCTGATAATTAAGCGGCCATGCGCCGTAATTCCACGGCAATTCGCCTAAGATCATCTCGAGAGGATATGATGCTATAAGCTCCAGCGCAGTCGTGATTATCGCACTTGAGACGAAGATGACGGGAGCGGAGTATTCTTTCTTGCGATAGATGAGAAGAAGCAGCATGCAGCCGAATCCGTAGATGGGGATGAGAGGCATATGAAGGATGCCGCGGTCTGCATATCCGTGGTTCACAACAAGTTCCACAGCCTCCTCATAAAGCCAGCCCCACAAGGCTCCGGCCGTGAACTCGATCATGTATGTCATCAGTAGTGTTGATCGTCTCACATCCAAATTATACCAATAAGAAAAAGGCGCCGGTGATACCGACGCCTTTGAAGTTCTAATTAGATGCTTAATCAATACTGGTCGTCTACCAGGAAGAAGCAAAGCAGCGTGAACAGTGCAAGTACGCATGCGGAGATGATGGCCATGTAGAAGCCGATGCCGAGTGTGATGGATACGCCGCTTCCGCCGCCGATGGATGCGTACAGTTCGCTTATTGCTCCCAATGTCGTGCTGCTGTCATTAAACTGATCCTGAACATTAGCGATTCTGTAGATCTGATAGAGCAGTGCAAGTGCCTGTACGCCGCCTGAGATAAGTACATACTTCTTTCTGTACATCATAAGGATGACGATGATGCCGCCTACGGCAAGAATCAGAATCGGCCATGAATAGTAGCTTGATACGATTCGGTATGACTCCTGGGATGCGGCTGAGAATGCGTTTGCTCCAAAGTTGAGCGTGTAAGCCGGCAGGAACAGGCTGACGATTGAAAGTATGCAGGCTATAAGAAAGCCGTACATCGAAATGGTTTGTGATTGTGTTCTCATAGTTAGTAACCTCCTCTTATTCCATAAGAGGGATTATAAGACAAAAATGACAGTTTATGAATACTGTGTTATTCGGCGTTCACGAGGACCGCGTAACTGTAAAGATTTATGCCCTCGGGAGTATCAGGATGGAAGTCGTTCCACATATAGACTGAGGTATCTACCTCGGCAAGAGTTTCCATGATCGTATCGCACGGGTCGATCATTATTCGCTGCTCGCCGTCGCACCATTCTCTTAGTGCATCTTCAAAATCCTGATAGGTCTGATAGGTCTCGTCCGGGAAATTAAGGGCGGGCCAGGCGTTTATGAAGTAGAATCTCGCATCCGGAGATTTGCCAAGAAGGCAGTCGGTAAGTATCTGAAGATTATCAACGTATTCTTCGGCTGATGCGGCTCCGAACGGCTGGTCGATGAAGAGGACATCATTGATTCCGATCGCGACTACATAAATGTCAGCGGCGGGGATGTCATCACAAACTTCGGTAAGCTTCAAAGATGTCCAGCCAGGGTCCGAGAAGTTCATGATCTCTCCGCGGATCAAGTGGGTGAGAGGTTCGTACCACGGTATGCCTCCGGTCGCTGTTCCGGCAGTGATGCTGTCACCTACAAAGCAGAAAGACAGACCGCTCTTCATGTCGTTGAAGAACTGACTGTCAGTAATGTCATCATCCGATTCAGAAGGTTCTGTTGTCTCGATGGTTTCAGCCGTAATCTGAGTTGTCTCGGAGGCGGGAGTCTCGACGCTTACAGAGCATCCTGCAAGCAGAATCGATGAAGCAGTTAAAGCTGCAAGAAACTTAGCTTTTGCTTTCATGTTTAAGACCTCCTCCGGTACTTTAATTACTTAGATTATATGATATAATTTGCGGACTATGAATTTGAGATCAAGACTGGGTACAAAAGACTTCTACAAGATGATGCTCGGCATAGCGGTTCCGATGATGATCCAGAACGGATTAACTAACTTCGTGAACCTTCTTGATAACCTGATGATCGGTCGCGTCGGAACTAACGCAATCTCAGGAATCGCGATTGCCAATCAGCTTGTGTTTATATTCTTCCTGCTCATGTTCGGAGCCACATCCGGAGTAGGTATCTTCAGTGCGCAGTTTTACGGTAAGGGAGACGTTAAAGGTCTTCGCGATACATTCAGATTTAAGCTCATAATGAACACGGTTATCGCGTGTATAAGCATAGTGGTTTTCGCTGTGCTTGCGCCCACGCTTGTGTCGCTGTTTCTTGAGGGAGAGGGAAGTGCTGAGGATGCTGCCGAGACACTTGCCGTAGGTGTAAGTTACCTTAAGATTCAGCTTGTGAGTCTGGTGCCTATCGGTGTCAGTTATGCATATGCGGGAACGCTTCGCGACACGGGCCACACCAAGGTTCCGATGCTCGCTTCAATCGCTGCGATATTCGTTAACCTCATAGGAAATGCCGTGCTTATCTACGGCCTTTTCGGACTGCCGGCATTAGGTGCTGACGGTGCTTCGATCGCGACGGTAATATCTCGTTTTGTGGAGATGGGTGTGCTCATCATCTACACGGGCACTCATGGCAGTTTCCATAAGTTCATTATCGGTGCTTTCGCGGACTTCCGTGTGCCGTTGTATCTGTGCCGCAAGTTCGTGCTTAAGTCGCTCCCGCTGATGGCCAACGAGACTCTCTGGGCGCTCGGTATGGCTGTGCTTAATCAGAGTTATTCCTACAGAAGTTTAAGTGCCGTTGCTGCCGTCAGCATCGAGACCACGATCTTCAATGTAATGAGCGTGGCTTTCATTGCCATGGGTGAAGCGGGCGGTATTGTCGTAGGTCAGATATTAGGATCGGGCGACGTTGATAAAGCCAAAGACCACGCGATAAAGATGAGAGATTTTACCGTGTTCTGCGCAGTGGTGTTCGGTGTGTTCATGCTTATAATCTCGCCGTTCTTCCCGCGCTTCTATAACGTTACGGATGAGGTAAGAAGCCTTGCATCGACGCTTATCTTCATAACGGGTCTCATCATGCCTGTAATCGCATTTACGCATGCATCCTACTTCATCATAAGAGCGGGCGGAAACACGCTTATAACCTTCATCTTTGACTGCGGATATACATGGTTTATCGTCGTGCCTCTTGCATGGATCTTAAGCCGTAAGACCGGCGTCAGCGTGCCCGTAATGATGTTCACCGTTCAGTGGGCGGAGATAATCAAATGCATCATGGGTGAAGTGATGGTAAGAAGCGGAATCTGGGCGAAGAATATCGTTAAGTAAACGGGCAGCGGTCAGTTATCGCGTGGGCCCTGCTCCATGCCGTGTTCCTTCTTGAATTTAATCTTCTCATCGTACATCTGTCTGTCAGCACGCTTGAATACAAGCTCGGCACTCTGATCGTCAGACGAACACTCGGCAAGGCCTACGGCTGCTGAATAACGAAGCCATGGATCAGCGTCTTCTTTCGCATAAGAAGCTTCAAATTCCTTACGCACTTCCTTAACTCTCTCGAAGCGCTCTTCATAGTCTTCGCCTGTGAGTGCAACTACGAACTCGTCGCCGCCGATGCGGTAAACGGGGGAGTGCTTGAAGACTTCGCAAATGATGTGGCAGCATCCCTTGATGTAGATGTCGCCTGAAGCATGTCCGAATTCATCGTTAATATCCTTAAGGCAGTTAACGTCGATCATGACGAAAGCGAACTTCGTCTTGCCGTCCTTGATGCCTTCGTTAAACTCATTGAACTTAGCCGTATAAGCAGCCTTGTTGCCGATGCCCGTAAGTGCATCACGGTAAGCTTCCTGGCTGATCTTGCCGATCTCGCTCTCGACCTTCTCCTTCTCGCGCGTGATGTGCGTGATGTTGTCGATATAGTCGAGGATTCGTACCTGCATGTCGCGAATGCCGTCATAGATATCGCGGATCTCATCGTGGCTTGTGATGTGTATGTCGATTACGCCCGCTTCATCGTAGTCTCTTCCGGTAGCAGGGGAGAACTTCTTCATGCCTTCCGTGATCTCGTTCAGAGGATTAACGATATTTCTCTTTACGAAGATGATGGCTCCGAGCAAAACGGCAAATGTAATTGCGACTGCGCTTAACAGGAGATAAACAAGATTCGTATAGCGGTCGTGCATGACATCTTCCATGCTGATGTCGCATCCTACATGGCAGACAAGATTGCCGTCGAGATCGTAAAGCGGCGCATAAGCGGAACAGAGCCAACCCCAGTCACCGTGGTTGATAACAGGCTCGATGTAATTGGTAGGTTCGATTCCTTCGAACTCTTCTTCGCGCACCTCGTAGTAACCCGTCTGGTAAAGGGGAACATCATCTGCATCGATAAGGTACATGTCGAGCATTGCATCCACGTCGCCCCAAGCAATGAGGTAGAGATACTTAACGTCTCCCATGCTTGCAACATAAGTACGAAGCTTATTACGCTCGGTTACATATCCGTCCCACAATCCGTTCTCACGAAGGTAGTCTTCGATCAAAGCTTCCTTGTCCGTCTCTTCAGCGAGGTCACGGATCTCCTGGAACTCTTCCGACTCAATGGCTGTGCGCAGCCTGCTTAAGTATCTGACGTCAGCGAGCGTCGCATAGTTTTTCGCGGAATTGTAGGCGAGCTTCCTGTAATAAGCATCAATCTGGCTCGCGTTGATAAAGAAAGCAACAAGGCACGACCCTACCACAGCGAAAAGCACTGTGAGTACGATGAAGATGTACATCTTCTTGCCGATGGTCAATCTGCCGTGCCTGTTGCCCATGTATTTCTCCTTATGCTCCCCAAAATATAAGTGAATACAATTGGATTATAGAACATGATTATGTATTAAAAATTAGTGCGTTCTTGCCCAGTTTTCAAAGAATTATGTCCAAATTGTAAATTCGGATTTCCCCGATACGATTTATCTTGACCGGGGGCGGGGGGATGGTAATATATCTTCAATGTTCCTCGCGAGAACATATGGGATAGAACAATTTAAGGAATAAGGAATAGGAGAAAAACTATGAAGTTTTTGGTTGGTACGGTTGTGCCTGCCGGAATTCAGGCAACATTAATTTACCCCGCGATCTTGATCGGAATTGCAATTCTATTTGTGGTTCTGATCATTGTCACAAGCTATGTGAAGGCTCCGCCGAACAAGGCTTACATCATCACAGGCCTTAAGAAGCGTCCTAAGATCTTGATCGGTAAAGCAGGTTTGAAGCTCCCGTTCCTTGAGAGGAAAGACGAGCTCCTTATCGAGCAGATCTCCATCGATATCAAGACGGGTGACTTCGTTCCTACAGCAGACTTCATCGGTGTTAACATCGACGCAGTTGCAAAGGTTCAGATCAGAACAGATGAAGAGGGCATTAAGCTCGCTATGAAGAACTTCCTCAACATGAGATCTGAGCAGATCAATGCACAGCTTGTAGATTCGCTTCAGGGTAACATGCGTGAGATCATCGGTACGATCACATTGAAGGAACTCTGCAATGACAGAAAGTCATTCGGTGATCAGGTTCAGGAGAAGGCTCAGGTCGACATGAACAACCTGGGTATCCAGATCATCTCCTGCAACATTCAGCATGTAGAGGACAAGAACGATCTCATCACGGCACTCGGCCAGGACAACATGGCAACGATCCAGAAGACAGCATCCATTGCTAAGGCAAATGCTGAGAGGGACGTAGCCATCGCGCAGGCAGAGGCTGCAAAGGAAGCCAACGATGCGAAGGTTTCTTCTGAGACGGAGATTGCCATTAAGCAGAATGATCTCGCTATCAAGAGATCCGAGCTTCAGGTAATCCAGGATACAAAGCAGGCTGAAGCAGATGCCGCTTATAAGATCCAGGAGCAGGCTCAGAGAAAGTCCATCGAGGTAGCAAACTCCGAAGCTGATATTGCAAAGCAGGAGAAAGAGATCGAGCTCAAGATGAAGGAAGCTAAGGTCCGTGAGCAGGCTCTCGATGCAGAGATCAAGAAGGCTGCGGATGCTGAGCGTTATCGTCAGCAGCAGATGGCTGAAGTCGAGCTGTTCAAGAGACAGAAAGAGGCTGAGGCTAAGAAGTATGAGCTCGCACAGCAGGCTGAAGCTAAGAAGATTCAGGCAGAGGCAGATCTCATCGCAATGCAGAAGGAAGCTGAGGGTATCCGTGCAAAGGGTGAGGCAGAGGCTGATGCAATCCGTGCTAAGGCAGAGGCTGAGGCTATCGGTATCGATAAGAAGGCCGAGGCTATGCAGAAGTACGGCGAGGCAGCTGTCATCGAGATGCTCTGCAAGATGTATCCTCTCGTAGCTGAGGCAATCGCAAAGCCTCTTGCAAACATCGATTCCATTACGATGTATGGCGAGGGCAATACAG